>CAYXQU010000143.1:0-5005 GCA_964467305.1 uncultured Eubacteriales bacterium | reverse complement strand
GCGCCGTCGTCGTCAGCGCTCCTCTGAAGGCCGCTTCTTCAGCAGCCTGCTAGGCGGTACGCTTATCGGAGGAGCCACGTCAGCCGGTCGAAGTCAAATACCACTCGTGGGTGCCTGTACCATGGTAGGAGGCCCGCCCTGTTCAGACGGTCGCCAACGATTCTGCTGAGGTTGGGTCCGACGAGGCGCAGCAGGCGAGCGCGAGCGCGCGACCGCCGGTCGTAGCTTGTCAGAAAGCGAGCGTACAGCTGTCCTGCCTCTCGCTGGTATAGGCCGTTTCCGAGGTCGCCCAGCTGGTCGCCGTGCACGCGAAAGCCGCCCAGCAGGGTCTGAACGTGGCACAGGGGCGCCAGCCGATAGAATCGCAGCCAGAGGTCAAGGTCGGCGGCACAGGTCAGACTCTGGTCCAGCCGCCCCCCGGCCCTCTCCCACAGGCTGCGCCGCCAGAACACCGACTCCTGCTGTATCCCGAGATAGTGGCCGGCAAGGACGTCGTAGACATTCAAGGCCCTAGATGCTGGCGGGACCGCCCTCGGTCTGCCGTGGATATCGAACCACGACCCAACACCTTGGATCCATTGGACCTCCGGCAGCTCTGAGAAGATCTCCGCGACGGTCTCCAGGGTCCACGGGTAGTACATGTCGGAGCTGTTGATCCAGCACATGATCTCGCCGGTGGTCCTGGCGAAGCCCTTGTTCAAAGCGTGGGCGTGCCCCTCGTCGGGCTCACTCACCCAGTGAGCAAGGTCCGCCTGGTGTCGCTCGATGATGTTGACGCTGTCGTCCGTAGATCCCCCATCAATGACCACGTATTCAAGGTCCGGGTAGCCTTGAGTGAGGACCGAGCGGAGCGTCGCCTCGAGGAACTCGCCCTGGTTGAACGAGGGCGTGACGACGGAGATGCGTGGATGATCCTGGAACGTATTGACCATGGGTGTCGCCTCGTGACGTGGGACCGCGTACGCGCGCGGTCCCGTCTGCATGCTGGATAGCATAGCAGTGTGGTCGTCTGCGTCCGGACATCGTCATTGCTGTGCCGAGTAGACTATCAAGCGGGCACTTCGTGGCAGAAAGCTGGTGGTCTTGAGAATCGCCTTCGACATCGCAGCCATGTGGCGCGGCGGCGCCGAGCGGGAAACGCTGGAGGTGGCGTCCCGGCTGTCCGATCTGGGACACGATGTACTCCTCATCGTGAATAAGCGCGCAGAGTACTTCGCGGAGTACGTCGACAGCGTGGATATCGTGGAACTCGGTCGCGCAAGTCGCCGGGATGTCCGCGTCTTGCCGGACATTCGTCGCGCCCTCAAGGCCTTCGGTGCCGAGGTGTGTGTCTGTGTGATGTTCAATGCCTCGTTGTGGGGACGACTGGCTGCTGCGTCTCTGGGGTGCCGAGTGGTCGTTGCGGAGCACTCGATGGCCGGCCAGACGCGCCTTGCCGAGCGATTGACGAACATCCTGCTACGCAGCGCTACCGAGACTGTGATTGCGTGCGCAGACGCCCAGGTCGATGGTCTGCTACGTGGAGGCCACCAGAAGAGCAAGATACGAGTGGTCCGCAACGGCGTGGACGTCGGACGATTCTCTCGAGACAGCGAAGCTGCGAAGAGAATGCGCGCCGAGCTGGGTCTGCCGCCAGATGCCTCAATCGTGATGCTCGTCGCCGCCCACCGCCCGGAGAAGCGCCACGACCGGTTCATTGTGCTCATCGAGCAGTTGCACGCCACTGGGGCGCGGGCATGGGGAGTCATGGTAGGCGGCGGCCCACTGCTCGCGCAGAATGCAGCGCTCGCCAAGGCGAGCCCGCTCAGCGATTGGCTTCGCATTGCGGGGCCGATCGTCGACATGCCGGCCGCGTATGCGGCGGCAGATGTAGTGGTGCTCCTCTCAGATGACATCGAGACCTTCCCTCTTTCCTTCTTGGAGGCGCAGGCGTGCGAAGTGCCCGTCGTCGGCATGGATACCGGAGGAGTGCGAGAGACGCTCGCCGACGGGCAGACCGGCTTCGTCGTGGCGCAGGGTGACCTTCGGAGCATGGCCTCGGTCGTCAGCACCCTGCTGGCGAATCCGGACCAGCGCGCGCAGATGGGGAGAGCAGGCCGCGCCTTCGTCGAGGAGCACTTGTCCGCCGAGGCTACGGCGCAGGGATATCTGCGCATCCTCGAGAAGCGGGCCGAATGAGCGCGGGCTGTCAGCTCGTGGCCGTGGGGCCCAACGCCCTCTCATACACCGCCAGCGTCTGAGCAGCGATGGCCTCCCAGTCGTAGGCCTCTCGCACGCGGGCGGCCGCCTTCTTGCCGAGGTCACGGCGAACCTCGGCGCTCTCAACCACCCGTTTCAGCGCAGCTGCCAGCGCCCTGCGGTCCCTCAGCGGATAGACCAGCCCCGCCGGTGGATCCCCGAGCGCCTCGGTGTTGCCGGGAATGTCGCTCACGACGACCGGAAGTTCAAACGCCATGGCCTCCAGGAGGCTGATGCTCAGCCCCTCGACCTCCGAAGGCAGCACGTAGGCGAGGGCGGACGAGTACAGTTCCTCGAGGTCGCTGCCGTACATGTAGCCGGGGAACAGCGCCTGCGCGCCCGCCGTGGACTTGAGGCGGTTTGTGTACTCGTCCGTGTGGCTGGAGTCGCCGGCGAACACTACCTTGAGATCGGGCAGTTCTGCGATCGCCGCCACGAGGTCGTCGGGGCACTTCTCGGGAATGAGGCGACCGACGAAGAGCACGTAGTCGCCGCCTTGCAGGCCGAGCCGCCTCAGGAGTTCCCCAGGCGGGCGCTTCGTCAACTTCCCAGGACCATTGGGGATGTAGTGGACGGAGCGACGGTACTTGCCTTCGAGGTGCCGCGTACCACCGGTGGAGACGGCGATCACCTCCGTGGCGCACCGCACGGCGACCTGCTCGGAGAGCCGCAGAATGGCCTTGGCCACCCGGCCCCACTTCGCGCGCTCGTAGTCGAGCGCGTGGAACGTGAGCACCGACCGTCGGAACCCGAGCAGTCTCGCGAGGGGCAGCAGAAGGCCCGGGCCGATGGCATGGACGTGCAGCAGGTCGTACTCACCGCGGTGCGCGTGCCACATGGAGCGGGCCGTGTGGGTGATGGCCTCGGTGTAGCGGCCCGAAAGGCACCCAAGGCTCACCACTCGGACGCCGCCGGACTCCGAGCCGCTACAGTAGGTGCTGCGTGCGTAGACGGTGACACTCACGCCGCGCTGGACCAGCCGAGGGTAGAGCTCCTCGACGTGGCGTTCGATGCCGCCGTTGACGCCCGGCATGCCCCTCGAGCCGATGACCGCGACGCGCATCGTCATCCTCCTTCGGTCCGTCGGCCGAGTCGTGTGACCGACGAGTAGACGTCCAGCAGGCCGTCGAGATGCGCCTGAGGGCCGAACGTCGTGGTGGCGCGCTCCCGAGCCGACCGGCCCAGACGATCGGCGAGGGCAGCGTCATCGGCCAGCACCCGCAGGGCGGCGGCAAGCTGACGCTTGTCCCCGGCGTCGACCAGCACCCCGTCGACGCCGTCCCGGATCTGCTCGGGGATCCCCCCCATGCGTGTGGCGATGACGGGGCGGCCGAGCGCCATGGGCTCGAGGACCGCCATCGGGGCATTCTCCGCCCACTCCGAGGGGACGACGGCTGCCCGGCTACCGGCGAGCAGGCGATCGACCTCATGACCCGGGAGCCGGCCGAGGAATCGGACCCCGCTCGGAGCCTGGGCTATCAGCGATTGCTCCAGCGGGCCGGTCCCGGCTACCAGAAGGGTCACTCGAGCAGCCTCAGCCGCCCGCAGGAGAGTGCCCAGGCCCTTCTCGCGAGACAGGCGGCCGGCGTACATGAACGCCTCGCCGGGGAGTACATCGGGCATACGTGCGGGCGCGGGGATCGCATTCGGCAGTACGTGGATCGGTCGGTGGCGGATGCCGCTCGCGGAGACGGCCCGGGCCAGGTACCGGCTCGGCGATATGAACGCGTCCACGAGCCGCTCGTAGCGGACCACCCATCTGCGCCAGAGGAGTTCGGCGGCTCCGAGCGCGCTCTTCGCTTTGCTCTGATGCACACAGCCCCGGAGGAGACAGGGGAGAACATTGACCGGCCCACAGGCGACCGGATCGCAGGCACGGAGCCCAGCGGCGAGCAGATCGCCGGATGCGCAGATCGGATGGTAGTCGTGCAGCGTCTGCACGACGGGGGCCCCGGCCCGCCGCGCCTCGAGCAAGATCGACGGTGAGATCTGCCGATGGATCCCGTGAGCGTGCACGACGTCCGGGCGGAAGTCGCGCAGGAGGCGAGCGAATCGGCGCGCGGCGACCCCGTTCCAGAACATGCGCTCTACGGCGACGGCCTTCTCGCGCGAGGTCAGCGGGGTCTGCGGCCCGATCTCGAGGTACGGCGCGAAGTAGTCGGACCACGGCGACGCATCGTTCTCCGGGTGCTGCGTCGAGAAGTGCGCGACCTCATGACCGGCGGATTCCAGCCAGCCGATCTCGTCGAACATGACTCGCTCCAGACCGGCGCGCCGGTACCAGAACTTGTTGGCCACGAGAATTCGCACCGCTGCCAGCCTCCAACTGCAGACTCAACCATCCTACCAGTCAGGTATGCTTCTCAAGGTAATCCTGCTGCACGTCGAGATATGCTGGGGGACAATCGACTCGGAACGCGGGAAGGAAGACGACTGTGGAGACCTACGACTCCGTGGAGACATACGAAGCGGTCGCGGTCAAGATCCGCGACTTCCTCGCGCGCAACTTCCTGTTCAGCGAGGCCGGATTCACCTACGAGGACGACGCGTCGTTCCTCGAATCGGGCATCATCGACTCGTTCGGCTTCATGGAACTGCTGCATTGGGTCGAGGAGGAGTTCAGCCTATCCGTGGCCGACGATGAGCTCGTTCCCGACAACTTCGATTCCGTCCACAACCTGAGCTCGTTCATCCTCCGCAAGAAGAGCGACGGCGTCTGAGGCCATGGCTCGCGTGCGGATACCACTCTTTCTCCTCGCCCTGGCGG
>CAYXQU010000142.1:0-5012 GCA_964467305.1 uncultured Eubacteriales bacterium | reverse complement strand
GTTGCTCTAGGCACCCTGACCGGTGGGGTGCATGTTGACCTGCCCCGCAAGCTGGGAAAGAATCCATAAGAATCCCCGTCCGCACGTGGTGCGCGACGAAATCCCCGTTGAATGAGAATCCGATGACCTCTCACGAGCATCCCCCTGTTCCTTCCGATGCACCGGCCATCACAGACGCGCCTGCCGGCCCTCCCATCGCGGCGTCGGCGCCCGCCGGGCACAGCCCCTCGGTCCCACCGGTAGTGCCGCCGGCCTACGCCGCCCAACCAGAGCGCCGCTCGAAGGCGTGGGCCTGGTGGACGCTCGGCATCCTGATAGTCGTGGGTGGGCTCGTCGCGAGCTGCGCGCTGCCTTTGATGTGGATCGGGCGCGGCTCAACCACCCCGTCAGCCGGCCTGGGCAGTGCGGTGGGCCTGATCCGCGTGGAGGGCGTGATCGCGGGCACCGGCTCGACCTTCGACGGGTACGTCACCCCGCGCGACTTCCGCGATCTGCTCAAGCAAGCCGAGAACGACTCGTCGATCAAGGCGGTCGTCTTGAGGATCGACTCGCCCGGCGGCACCGTGGCGGCCAGCGAGGAGATCGCGCGCTACGCCAAGGAGTTCGGTAAGCCTCTCGTCGTTTCGATCGGCGATGTGGGTGCCTCGGGCGCGTACATGCTCGCCTCTCAGTCAGACGAGATCTGGGCCATGCCCGGCTCGGCGGTAGGCAGCATAGGCGTCATCGCGCAGATACCCAACGTGGGCGAGCTGCTCGACAAGGTGGGTGTCGACTTCCAAGTGGTGACCGCCGGCGAGTACAAGGACGCCGGTAGCCCGTACCGCGAGCTCACCGATGAGGAGCGTGCTCTCATCCAAGGCGAAGTCGACGACGCGTACGACCAATTCGTGGGCATCGTCGCCGAGGGGCGGGGCATGACCACTCAAGAGACCGAGAAGCTCGCGACCGGCTGGGCGTGGAACGGGGAGAAGGCCAAGGAGCTCGGACTTGTGGACGAGATCGGCACTCTCGAGGATGCCTTGGACTCCGCGGCCACGCTTGGCGACATCTCCGGTGACTACCGGATCGTCGAGATCGGCGAGGACTCGTTCGAGGACCTGCTGGGGTCGCTGATGGGTGTGTCCGCCCAGCTCAAGCGGCTGGGCGCGCTGTCCGACACCGCCAACGACGTGATCTCGCCTGTCGTCATCCCGCGATAGCGGCACGGCACGCTCGCACAAGGAGGGTCGTCATGAGTCAACCCACGGTGATCGCGCACATCTCGGACCTGCACTGCGGTTCGCGCTACCACATCCCGTCGTTGGCGAAGCGCGTGATCGACGAGCTCAACTTGCTGTGCCCCGATCTGGTGGTCGTGACCGGTGACCTCACCGATATGGGATTTCGCCATGAGTTCGAGCTCGCCAAGAACCTCATCGACCGCATCGCGTGCGATCGCCGCGTCGTCTTGCTGGGCAACCACGACGCTCGCAACGTGGGCGACGAGCACTACATGGAGCTGTTCGGCGAACGCAGTATCGCCCTGTCTCACAAGGGTGTGCAGGTCGTGGGCATCGACTCGTCCGAGCCCGATCTGGACACCGGGCGAGTGGGTCGCGAGCGGCACAAGTGGATCGAGGAGCGCTTCGGCGAAGACCCCGACGAGTTCAAGGTCGTAGCGATGCATCACCACCTGGTGCCGGTACCGGGGACCGGCCGAGAGCGCAACATCGTCCACGACGCCGGTGACCTGCTCCGGGTGCTTGCCAACAACAGCGTCGACCTGGTGTTGTGCGGCCACAAGCACGTGCCCAACGTCTGGCGCCTTGAAGACATGCTCATCGTGAACGCGGGAACCTGCTGCACGCACCGCCTACGTGGCAAGGTGCGCCCCTGCTACAACGTGATCGAGATCAGTGAGAACTCGCATGTACGGGTGCTCCTCAAGGAGCCCTACGTGGACGCTCAGGTGGTCGCGGACTTCCGCGACGTGAACAAGCGCTACTGCCGGTGGCGGCCCGAGGCTGCCCCGCCCGCATCCGGCTACGAGATCGAGGGTGAGCTTTGATGCGACGCGCCATCGCCCTCATCGACGGTGAGCACTATCCGCCGGTCGTCCGCTTCGCGCTCCAGGGCCTTGGCGAGCGCTTCGAGGTGGTTGGCGCGGTGTTCATCGGTGGTACCGAGAAGGTCGATCTCGATGCCGGTATGGCCACCTACGGGGTCGACATCGTCACGGGCTCGGATGCGATCGAGGCACTGTCTCGCGCGATCGCGCGCTTCGAGCCCGATGTCGCGATCGACCTGTCCGACGAGCCGGTCGTCTCGGCTGCAGGGCGTTTCGAGTTGGCCTCGGTCGCCCTTGCGCGCGGCGTCGCTTACGAGGGCGCCGACTTCGCGTTCGTGCCGCCAACGGCCGACCTGCGCCTCGACACGCCAACGCTGGGCATCATCGGGACCGGCAAGCGCGTGGGCAAGACCGCTGTCTCTGCGGCGATCGCTCGCCAGCTCAAGTCCGCCGGACGGGATGTGGTCGTGCTTGCCATGGGTCGCGGCGGTCCGGCGAGCCCCGAGCTCATCGAAGGCGACAGAGTCAGGCTCACCACGCCCGACCTGCTCGCGCTCGCGCGACAGGGCATCCATGCGTCCAGCGACAACTACGAAGACGCGGTGATGAGCCGTGTGACCACGGTGGGGTGCCGCCGCTGCGGCGGGGGCATGGCGGGGGAGACGTTCTTCAGCAACGTGGCCGAGGGAGCTGTGCTCGCCGATTCGCTGGGCAAGGAACTCGTGATGCTCGAGGGTTCCGGCTCGGCTATTCCGCCGGTCCATGCCGACGCCTCGATACTCGTCATAGGTGCCGGACGCGGAGTGGGCTACGTACGAGACTACTTCGGACCGTACCGCCTGGCGCGCGCGGATCTCGCGATCATCGCCTCTGCCGAGGAGCCCCTGGTCTCTCACGACGACGTCGTGGCGCTGCGCGACGAGATCGCGCGGCTGGCACCCGACCTGCCGGTGGTGGCCACGACGTTTCGGCCCGAACCACTCGAGCCCATCGTGGACAAGAAGGTGCTGCTGGCGACCACCGCACCTGCGGGTGTGGTCGACAAGCTCGCGGCGCACCTCACCGAGCACCACGGTGCCCAGGTCGTGGCGGTCAGCACCAACCTCAGCGACCGCTCGAAGCTCAGAGATGACCTGCAGGCTCACGCGGGCAGCTATGACACGCTCGTGACCGAGCTCAAGGCTGCCGCCATCGACGTCGTTGCAGCCCAAGGAGAGGCATCCGGTGTCCCCACCGTGCTGTGCGACAACGTGCCTGTCGCGCTCGATGGCAGCGATCTCGAGGCGATGATCCTCTCGGTCGCCAACACCGCGATCGAGCGCAACCGTTCCCGTGTCCCGAAGGGCGGCCGCGATGCCTGACCGTCACCCATCCATCATCATCACCGACAAGGCGCACGGCCTGCCGTTCAGCAAGGGGCTGCTCGCGCAGTCGCTCACGGCCACCGGTCTGCCGCCGAGCAGGGCCTACGAGATCGCGCAGACGATCCAAGACGACCTGCGCGAACGTGGCGAGCTCGCGCTCTCGACCGACCGGCTTCGTGAGATCGTCACGATGGCGCTGTCGGACATGGAAGGCGAGCAGTACGCCGAGCGGTATCTGCGGCTGCGCGATGTGAGCCGCCTCGACAGGCCGCTCGTGGTGCTCATCGGTGGTACCACCGGGGTAGGGAAGTCGACCATCGCCACCGAGGTCGCTCACCGGCTGGGTATCACCCGTATCTCATCGACCGATTCCATCCGTGAGGTCATGCGTGGTATATTCAGCGAAGACCTCATGCCGGCGATCTACCAGAGTGCCTTCAACGCATGGAAGGGTCTGAGAGTCCCGGTGCCGCATGGCGCCAATCCCGTCATCGTAGGCTTCCGCGAGCAGACCGCTGTCGTCACATCAGGTGTCAAGTCGCTGATAGACCGAGCGGTTCTCGAGGGGACATCGATGGTCATCGAGGGAGTGCACCTCGTTCCGGGATACCTTGACCCCCGTGGCTTCGAGAACGCACGAGTGGTCCAAATCGTCATCGGGGTCGATGACGAGCAGTCACACCTCAGCCATTTCTACATCCGAGAGGTTCAGACCGAGGGGAACAGGCCCCTGCAACGTTACCGGGCAGGGTTCGAGGACATCCGCATCTTGGGGGCCTACATCGAAGACCTTGCACGCGAACACGGCATTCCGGTCATCTACAGCCACCAGCTCGACCGGACCGTCGCAGATGTACTGGAGCACGTCGTATCGGTGGCAATCGAAGAGTGAAGGCCTGTCGGCAACGGAGCCGGCAGGAGAGACGAAAGGAAAGTCACGTGAAGTTCTTCTTGGACACGGCGGACATCGCCGAGATCGAGGAGGCGGCAAGCTGGGGAGTGCTGGCAGGTGTCACCACCAACCCCACGCTGTACGCACGCGTCGGCGGCAAGCTCGCCGACTTCCACGCGCACATCAAGCGGATCTGCGATGTGGTGGACGGACCGGTTTCTGCCGAGACGGTAGGACTCCAGCGCGATGAGATCGTTCGAGAAGGCCTCGAACTCGCGGAGATCGCTCCCAACGTCGTCGTCAAGGTCCCCACGATGCCCGAGGGGCTCGCAGCGACCAAGACGTTGTTCGGACGGGGCATCAAGGTGAACATGACGCTGTGTTTCACCGTGCCGCAGGCGATTCTCGCTGCCCGTTCGGGAGCCGCGTACGTCTCGCCGTTCGTCGGGCGTTTCGACGACATCAGTGAAGACGGCATCGCCCAGCTCAGCGACGTGGTTGTCGCACTCAACAACTACGACTTCGGTCACGACGTCGAAGTGATCGCCGCTTCGATCCGCTCGGCGAATCACGTGACGCAGTCAGCGCTCATGGGCGCAGACATCGCCACGGTGCCGTTCGCGGTACTGAAGAACCTCGTGAAGCACCCCCTCACGGATCGGGGTCTCGAGTCGTTTCTTGCCGACTGGGAGAAGGTGAAGAACGCGTG
>CAYXQU010000141.1:0-5024 GCA_964467305.1 uncultured Eubacteriales bacterium | reverse complement strand
AGTCCGAACGAAGCGACTGTCAGGCCCATGGTCAGACCGGAGCGAAACGCCACGTTCAGCGCACCGGCGATACCCTTGGTAGCCGCCTGGGCTGTACGGGAGTTCGCGCGAGTGGCGACGTACATGCCGAAGTACCCTGCCAGCGCCGACAGGATCGCGCCGCTGAGAAACGCGACTGCGGTGAGCGGCGGCATGGCCGGCACCACCACGATGATGATCGATACGACCACAGCGAAGATGATGAGAACCCGATACTCGCGAAGCAGGAACGCGAGTGCCCCCTCTTGGGTGGCCTTGGAGATCTCCTGCATCTTCTCGTTGCCGGGATCCTGCTTGAGGACCCAGGTGGCAAGGTAGATGGCTACGGCGACGCCGAACACGGCGGCGACGGGAGCCAGCCAGACAATCCAGTCAGCCATTGAGGTGCTTCTCCCCTCTTTCTTTGTACAGCGGTGATTGCTTCGGTGATTCTAGGTGAACGCAACCATGCGGGCAACAGAACGGCAACATCGCATAAATACGACGCGTCTATCCGACCGCGAGGCGTGCGCCTCACGCGGCGCCTGTCACACCAGCCACTTCCTTGGCACGAAAAGGCTCTCGTAGGATCGGATCGCGAAACGATCCGTCATCCCGGCGATGTAGTCCATCACACACCACACCAGCTGAGAGTGCTCGGTGGGCCGCGTCTCCGCCGGTAGCTCCTCCGGGTGCTCAAGGAAGTACTCGAACAACGCCTGAACCACCCGAAACGCCTTGGGTTCCTCGGCTTTGGCCCGCTCGGAGAAGTAGACGTTGTCGAAGAGGAACGCTCGCAGATCCATCATCGCGTCCCAGACAGCGGGAGACATCCTGATGTCGCCGCTTGAGGCTGACTCGGAGATCATGGAGTCCACCATGGTCTTGATCCGCAGCCCGTGGCTGTGGCCGAGCACCTCTGTCGGCGCCGCCGGCAGGTCATCCTCACGCAGCACGCCGCCACGAATCGCGTCATCGATGTCGTGGTTCACGTAGGCGATGCGGTCTGCGATGCGCACGATTCGCCCCTCGAGCGTGAAGGGCACGTGATCTCCGGTGTGGCCGAGAATCCCGTCTCGTACCTCAACGGTGAGGTTGAGCCCTTTGCCCTCGTACTCAAGGTGCTCGACGATCCTGAGCGACTGGTGGTTGTGCATGAAACGAGCGGGAGCGCCCTCATAGCGCCCCTCGATCTTGCGCAGCGCATCGCTGAGCGCATCTTCACCGGTGTGTCCGAACGGAGTGTGCCCCAGGTCGTGACCCAAGGCGATGGCCTCAGTCAGGTCCTCATTCAGGCGCAAAGCGCGGGCGATGGATCGCGCGATCTGTGCGACCTCGAGCGTGTGGGTCATTCGGGTACGGTAGTGATCGCCTTCGGGTGCCAAGAACACCTGCGTCTTGTGAGACAACCGCCTGAAGGCCTTCGAGTGGATGATGCGGTCTCGGTCCCTTTGGAACTCCGTGCGAAAGAAGTCCGGGTCGAGTTCACGCTCGCGTCCCCGGCTTTGATCCGAGAACGCCGCTGCAGCAGAAAGCCGGCGATGCTCGTCGCGCTCGATGTCTTCTCGGGTCATGAACTGCGGCACGTCTCAAACCATCCCTTGGTGGGAGCCTGCATCATCGTGGTCGTCCTATCGCCAGTCTCGCACGACGCACTGACACCGCACCCGCGTCTCCAGAGCTTCTCGAACGGCGCACGCGCTCGCTGCGTCAGAACACCGCGAACCACAGCACGATCAACCCGACCGGCAGACCGCCTACGACGCCGGCTACCCAACGCGGGTGCCAGCCAAAGTGCTTCGCGAGCCACACGCCCGCACAGCCGCCGACCGCCCCACAGATCAACAGCCAACCGATCACCGTCGAGAACCACACGACCGGCCGCATGAGCGCCGCGCCCCACACCAGGTAGGCGATACCCGTACCGGCAGCCACGACGAACAGGACCGCCGAGAAGACATCGGCTGCAAACGGCCGCTCCCGCCTGGAGCGACCCTGTATCAGCGGAGACCCCGCCGGCTTGTAGAGCCGAGTGCCTTTCATGAGCACCCCTCGAAACTCGAAGGCCCGGGTCGTCATCGACCCGGGCCTTCAGCTCGTCACCTGTTATCGGACGCAGCCGCAGAGGCCGCAAGCGCCGCTTGTGCAGCCGCGAGTCGCGCAAGCGGCACCCGGTAGGGCGAACAACTCACGTAATCGAGGCCGATGTCGTAGAACCTCTTGACTGACTCGGGGTCTCCACCGTGCTCTCCGCACACGCCCAGCTTGATTCCCGGATTCGCTTCGCGACCCAGTCTGCAACCTGTCTCGACGAGCTTCGCCACGCCCTCATCGATCGTCTCGAAGGGGTTGCGGGCCAACACCTTGCGCTCGAGATAGCGCGGCAGGAACTTCGACTCGATGTCGTCGCGGGAGAAACCGAATGTGGTCTGCGTGAGGTCGTTGGTACCGAAACTGAAGAAGTCGGCCACGGTACCGATCTCATCGGCAGTGACCGCTGCGCGCGGCAGCTCGATCATGGTGCCGATGGGGATGTCGATGTCGACGCCACATTCGGCCTTGACCCCGGCGGCGATCTTCTCGCACTCAGCGCGCAGAATCTCGAGTTCGGCCTTCACCGAGACGAGCGGAATCATGATCTCGGGCCGCGGGTCCTTGCCCTTCTTCTTCAGTTCGCACGCCGCGACGGTGATCGCGCGCGCCTGCATCGAGTAGAGCTCGGGGAACATCAGGCCCAGCCGGCAACCGCGAAGACCCAGCATGGGGTTCATCTCGGCCATGGAGTCGATCTGCGCGAGCAGCTTGCGCTTGGCGGTGAGCTCCTCGGCAGGGGCGCCTGCGCACTCGGCCTTGACGATCTCGACCTCGAGCTCACGAGGCGAGTCGAGGAACTCGTGCAGAGGCGGGTCGAGCAGCCGAACCGTGACCGGCAGCCCATCCATGGCATCGAAGATGCCGAGGTAGTCGCCGATCTGGGCTTCTAGCAGCTCCGCCAAGGCGGCACCGCGAATCTCCGGGTCCTCGTTGAGCACGAATCGCTGGATGATGTCTTTGCGCTCGCCCAGGAACATGTGCTCGGTGCGGCACAGGCCGATGCCGGCGGCGCCAAAGGACCTGCCCAAGGCGGCGTCGTCGGGAGTGTCCGCGTTGGCCCGGACACCGGTGGTGCGGTACTCATCTGCCCACGCGAGGATCGTGTCGAAGTCACCTGAGACTTCGGGCTGGACGAGTTCGACGGCACCAAGGACCACGATTCCGGTGGTGCCATCGATGGAGATGATGTCGCCCTCACTGAGCACCACGTCAGAGCCTTCGACGACCGCGCGCTTGTTGAGCGCGTCTATCTTGAGCTTCTCGGCGCCGCACACGCACGGCTTGCCCATGCCACGCGCCACCACGGCCGCATGCGACGTCTTGCCGCCGTGCGAGGTCAAGATGCCTTGTGCGGCAACCATACCGTGCAGGTCATCAGGGGTGGTCTCCCAGCGCACGAGGATGGTCTTGCGACCCTCGGCAGCCGCAACCTCGGCATCATCGGCCGAGAAGACCACTTCGCCAACGGCGGCGCCGGGCGAGGCGTTGAGTCCCTTGGCGACCACATCGTAGTCCGCACCGGCGTCGAACTGCGGGTGCAGCAGCTGGTCGAGCTGGGCGGGATCGATGCGCAGAAGCGCCTCTTCGCGCGAGATCATCTTCTCGGCCACCATGTCGACGGCCACCTTGAGCGCGGCCTTGGCGGTGCGCTTGCCCACACGCGTCTGCAGCATCCACAGCTTGCCCTGCTCGATGGTGAACTCGATGTCGCACATGTCGCGGTAGGCCTTCTCGAGGATCTCGAAGACCTCCCACAGCTGGGCACCGGCCTCGGGAAGGACGCTGGGCAGATCCGCGAGCGGCTCGGTCACCCGGATTCCGGCGACGACGTCTTCGCCCTGAGCGTTGGTCAGGAAGTCGCCGTAGTACTCCTTGGTGCCGTCAGCGGGGTTGCGGGTGAACGCCACCCCCGTCGCCGAAGTCTCGCCTTTGTTGCCGAAGACCATCGACTGCACGTTGACGGCGGTGCCCAGGTCATCGGCGATGCGCTCCATCTTGCGGTAGATGCGTGCGCGATCGTTGTTCCAGGAGCGGAACACCGCTTCGATGGCGAGCCTGAGCTGATCGGTGGCGTCTTGCGGGAAAGCGACCTTGCCGTCCACCGCCAGCGACGGGTACTCATCTGGCGAGACGTGATCGGCCACGATCGCCTTGAACTCGGCGACCAGCTGGCGCATATCGTCGGCCGACAGGTCGGTATCGACCTTGACGCCCCTGTCCAGCTTCATCTGCGTGATGGCGTTTTCGAACAGGTCGCCCTCGGCATCGAGCACGACCTTGGAGAACATCTGGATGAAACGCCGGTAGCTGTCCCACGCGAAGCGCTCGTTGCCGGTCTGGGCGATCAGACCCTGGACCGAGACATCGTTGAGCCCCAGGTTGAGCACGGTGTCCATCATGCCCGGCATCGAGAACGGCGAGCCCGAGCGCACCGACACGAGCAACGGGTCGCTGGCATCACCCAGCGTCTTGCCCATCTTGGCCTCGAGCTCCGAAACGTACTCGGCGATCTCTTCGGCGAGTCCTTCGGGGAAGGCGGGCGGGTCCGAATGGTAGTACTCCATGCAAGCCTGGCAGGTGATGGTGAAGCCAGGGGGAACCGGCAGGCCCATGTTGGCCATCTCGGCGAGGTTGGCGCCCTTGCCTCCGAGGACGAACTTCATGTCCTTGTTGCCCTCGGTGCGACCGCCGCCGAATGCATACACGCGCTTGACGTCCGACAACTTCCCTCTCCCTACTGTGAGACGAAACCAGCGAGTCGAATCATACCGTACATGCACACGCGCACACGCGCGTGGTGGTACCCCGTGTCGTGCGGCGCATCAATCGTTCATGACGATCCGTCCGGCCAAGTGCCTGAGGATCTCTTGCGCAGACTCCTCGACCGCCCGGTTGTCGGTGTGAACCACCAG
>CAYXQU010000140.1:0-5047 GCA_964467305.1 uncultured Eubacteriales bacterium | reverse complement strand
CCTCGTCGTAGCGCGTGCGCACCTTGAAGCGCATCAGCGTGTGCTGCGCGTTCTTCTCGGCAAGGCGCAGCAGATCGACCTTCTCGCCGCGCAGAGGCACGGTGAGCGTGACCTTGGTGCCGCGCTGCTCGGTGAGCCACTCGGCGACCGTCTCGGCAGAACACGGCAGTTCGCACAGCACCAGCTCGCGCGGCGTGTCGGCCACGTCGCCGTAGTAGCGCAGCAAGAACCCCTCGACCAGCTCGCCCATGGGCACGTCGAGCCCCTTGTCCAGCACGAACTCGTTGCCGTAGAGCACCCGCCCCTCGCGCACCACGAACACGTGCACGCCGGCGACGGTCTCTTCTCGGTAGAAGCCCACCACGTCCATGTTGAGCGGCCGAGAAGACACGACCTTCTGCCGCTCGCGTATCGCCTGCACCGCCTCGAGGCGGTTGCGGTAGCGCGCCGCGGCCTCGAAGTCGAGATCGGCTGCGGCCGCGCGCATCTGGCGGCCCAGCTCGCCTTCGAGGTCGTCGTGCTTGCCGGCCAGGAAGCGCGCGACCTTCGCGACGTTGGCGGCGTACTCCTCGGTGGTGCACGCGCCTACGCACGGCCCCGGGCCCAGCCCCACGTGGTGGTCGAAGCACGCCCGGCCGCTGGGCTTGCCGCCCTTGGCGTTGACGCGCTTCCACTCGGCGCACGTCGCTCGGCAGATGGGCACGATGCGGCGCACGGTATCGACCGTCTCGCGAGCCGCGCGCGAATCGGTGAAGGGGCCGAAGTACTTCGTGCCCTCTTTGTGCTTCTCGCGCGTGAACTTGATCGCCGGGAACGGGTCGTCCAGCGTCAGGGCGATGTAGGGGTAGCTCTTGTCGTCTCGGTAATCGACGTTGTACGGCGGCCGGAACTGGCGGATGAGGTTCTTCTCGAGGATGAGCGACTCGACCTCGTTGTTGGTGACCACGTAGTCGTAGCTGGCCACCTGCTCCATCATCAGCGGAATCTTCTCGCGCTCGTCTTGGCCGCTCGTGTACTGGCGCATGCGCTTGCGAAGCGACTTGGCCTTGCCCACGTAGAGCACGTCGCCGCCCGCGTCCTTCCACAGGTAGACGCCGGGCGCATCGGGCACGCTCGCTATTTGATCGGCGACGGAGGGGTACGGCGCGGACACTCACGGCTCCTCGGGGTTGCGGCACACAGGAGCATGGTATCAGCCGGCAAACCTCAGCGGCGGCGGTAGACGTCGCGCCGGTGCGCCACCTTGACCACCCAGACCACCAGCTGGGTGTCGCGCACCTCGTAGACCACGCGCAGATCGCCAACCCGGATGCGGTAACGCTCCTGCGCGCTCAGCTTCTCGCAGCCGCGCGGGCGTGGCGTATGGGCAAGCGAGCGCATGGCGGCGATGCACCGGTCGCGGTCCGCGGTGCCAAGCCGCTTCAGATCCTTGAGTACCGAGGCCTTGAGCGCGACCTCATACGTCGCCATCGCGCTCCAGGTAGGCCACCGCGTCCTCGAGGGCGACCAGCGGTTCATCGGCACGCTCGTCGAACGCGGCGAGGTCCTCGGCGTCCTCGGCAACCATGAGGCGAACGGCGTCGTTGACCAGCTCGGAGAGCGAGCGGTCGGTCTGCGCCGCCTTCAGGCGCAGGGCGTGATGCAGCTCGGGTTCCAGATAGATGGTCGAGCGTCGCAACTCAGGCATGAAAGCCACCTCCACGCCTGAATCTAGACGCTTTGACGTTATAACGTCAAGCCGCCCGCCCCTACTCCGGAGCGGTCACCCAGATCGTCGCCGACCAGCGGTAGGTGCCGGTGCTGCTGCTGAACGTGGGCATGTCGATCGACGAGCCGAAGTCGAGCGAGTCGTTGTGCCCCAGCGAACCCAGCGCGCTCGCGCTGTCGGGAAGGATGTCGACCGCACCGGCCAACGGGTGCTCAAAGCGCCACACGAACGTGTCCTCGCCCGCGCGGGTGGCCATCTGCCACAGCGCGTCCGGGCGCTCTCCGCGAGCGGGGCCGTCACCTTGCACGAACAGCTCGGAGCGCACGTCGCCCAGGTTCGTGACGATCGTGCGCTGGTCGTTCACCTCTGCGACATCGGCCTCACCAAGCGCCGGAGAGCCGTAGTGCAGGTCGGTGCCGTCGATGGCGATGCCCAGCCGGGCGCTCACCTCAACGTCACCGTTGATCATCCCGCGGGCCTCTTCTGACGTGGGCGGAGTCGCGGATTCGTCGCCGGAGGGTTCGGGCGGATCTGCGGTGCCCGACGACTCTTGGGACGACGGCGCCAAGACCGCGACACCGTAGGTGGTCGAAGGCCCCGAACCACCGCCCACCACGATCGAGTAGTCGCCGCCGGTCGAAGGGGCGGTGAACAGCGCCGAGACCCTCCCGTCGGCATCGGTCACCGGAGCCTCGGCGACGATCGTCCCCCCGGCCACCGAGAACGAGGCCGGCCAGTTCGCCACCGGCGCTCCGGTCGCGTCGGTGAAGCGCGCGGTCAGCCTGACGCTGCCGCCGGGATCGACTGTGCCCGACGAAGCATCCGAGACAAGCACCTGCGTCGGTTCGGCGACGAACTCTCCCGCCGTAGGGTCGATGCCCTCGTCGATGCTGTCCGCGTTGAAGTACCAGCTGGGCACGTCGTGGATCGTGGTCAGCGACCCGGTCCCCGCGCTGAACCCGGGGTAGACCACGTCGCCCAGGACCGTGGACAGGTCCACGTCGTAGGTGATGCTCGCGGCACTGGGACGGCTCGCGGAGCGGGGCACGCGCACCTCCACGGTGGTGCCGTCGTAGTCCACCCACGCGTACACCGGCGCGCCGTACATCGTGAACGTGGGCATCATCGTGGCGCGCGAGATCATGTCGCCGCCTATGTTGATGCCCACGTGGTTGTTGTTGGGGTCCGCGTAGTTGGCCTTGTCGCCCGCGTTGTAGCCGCTGTTGTAGAACGTGTCGAACTCCACGGCGAACGAATTCGGGACGTTGGCGTATCCCAATCCCCCGCCTCGCGCGCCCAGCGAGCCCGGCGACGGCGCGAGGACGAAAGCCATCCCGTCGGCACGGTTACCCGGAGCGCTGTGCATGTCGATCTTGAAGTGGGTGCTGAACGAGCGGTCTTCACCCAGCTTGACGCCCTGCCGGTACAGCGCGCTTCCCGCCGCATACGTGGTGGTGGGCGTCAGGCGCAAGGCGCCGCTCGCAGGCTCGTGTGCCGCGGTGCCGTTGAACTGGAACGCCGCGGCCGCCCCTGAGTCGAAACGCGGGAACGCGAGCGAGACAGGCCGCACCTCGGAAGCTGCCCAGGCGTTCGCCGGCACGGCCACCATGGCCAAGGCGAACGCGACCATGAGGCTCGCCACACGCGAAGCGACACCGCGGTGGCCACCCTGGCCGCTACCGCAGTGCGTATGCGTGCTGCTTGTCGTCGAACCTCGCTGCATCAAGCGGTTCCCCGATCAGACAGGCCGCTCACGCCTCTCCGCGAGGGGCCGTCCTCATGAAAACCCGCGTGCGCGTTCAGCACAACGCACGGGAAGTCACCGCCGTGCGAACGACAGATGGCACGTGACGAGCGCCAGATGCCACCGGGCACCCGCAACCGCCTCGCCCGCGCGTGCTACCGCGTGCCCAGCTCCGGCGCCACCGTCGCGTGGCCTCCCGCAAGCACCGGTGCGAGGAACCGCCCGGTGTGGCTGTGCTCGCATGCCGCGATGTCCTCCGGGGTGCCGCTCACCAGGATCATGCCGCCGCGGTCGCCACCCTCGGGGCCCAAGTCGACCACGCGGTCGGCGCACTTGATGATGTCGAGGTTGTGCTCGATCACCAGCACGGTGTTGCCGCCGTCCACCAGACGTTGCAACACGATGAGCAGCTGCCGCACATCGTCGAAGTGCAGACCGGTGGTGGGCTCATCGAGGATGTAGAACGTGCGCCCGGTCGAGCGCTTCTGCAGCTCGCTGGCGAGCTTGACGCGCTGCGCTTCGCCGCCGGAGAGCGTCGTCGCCGGCTGGCCAAGGTGCACGTAGCCCAGCCCCACGTCGTAGAGCGTCTGCAGCTTGCGCTTGATAGGCGGGATGTTCTCGAAGAAGTGGAGTGCCTCTTCGACCGTCATGTCGAGCACATCCGAGACGGTCTTGCCCTTGTAGGTGACCTGCAGGGTTTCTCGGTTGTAGCGCGCGCCTTTGCACACCTCGCACGGCACGTAGATGTCGGGCAGGAAGTGCATCTCGATCTTGATCTGCCCGTCGCCCTTGCACGCCTCGCAGCGGCCGCCGGCCACGTTGAAGCTGAAGCGGCCGGGCGCGTAACCGCGCAGCTTCGACTCGGGTGTCGAGGCGAACAGCGAGCGCACGTCGTCCCAAAGCCCCGTGTAGGTGGCCGGGTTCGAGCGCGGCGTGCGGCCAATGGGCGACTGGTCGATGTCGATGATCTTGTCCACGTGCTCGAGGCCGCTGATCGACTTGAACGCGCCGGTGCGCTTGCGCGAGCGCTGCAGCCGGTTCGTCATCACGGGCGCCAGCGTGTCGGTGATCAGCGAGCTCTTGCCGCTGCCGCTCACGCCGGTGATCACGGTGAGCGTGCCCAGGTCCACGCGCAGGTCGACGTTCTTGAGGTTGTGCTCGGTCGCGCCCTTGAGCACGATGGCTCCCTTGCGCGGTGAGCGGCGCTTTTCGGGCATCGCGATCTCGCGGGTGCCGTTGAGGTACGCGGCCGTGAGCGACTCCGGACACGCCAGGATCTGCTCGGGCGAGCCTATGCACACGATCTCGCCGCCGTGCTCGCCGGCGCCCGGCCCCATGTCCACCACGAAGTCTGCCGCGCGGATCGTCTCCTCGTCGTGCTCGACCACGATCACGGTGTTGCCCAGGTCGCGCAGGCGCTCCATCGTCGCGATGAGCCGGGCGTTGTCGCGCTGGTGCAGCCCGATCGACGGCTCGTCGAGGATGTAGAGCACGCCCATGAGCCCGGCGCCTATCTGCGTCGCCAGCCGGATACGCTGCGCCTCACCGCCCGACAACGTCGCCGTCGCACGCTCCAGCGTCAGGTAGTCGAGTCC
>CAYXQU010000139.1:0-5071 GCA_964467305.1 uncultured Eubacteriales bacterium | reverse complement strand
CCCGTTACGAGGCCGAGCACGGCATCCGCCCGTTCCATCTGCTTATCAGGGAACGGCGTTTCAACGAGCAGGACGGCTCGTGGATGGGGTGGGAGCGCAAGCGTGGCTCGCTGGTGGAGCTGGTGCGCGAGATGCGCGACGACGGCGAGCGCACGTTCGTGACGCTCATGGGCGACGAAGGGTTCCGCCGTTCGACCACGTTCATCATCACCCTCGACGCCGACACCGTGCTGCCGCGCGACGCCGCCCGGAGGCTCATAGGCACGATCGCACACCCGCTGAACCGCGCACAGCTCGAGCCGGGAGCGCGACGCGTGAAACGCGGCTACGGGCTGGTCCAGCCCCGCGTGGGCATGTCGCTACCCGGATCGCGCGAGAGCCGTTTCGCGGCGCTGTACTCGGGAGTCCCGGGTATCGACCCGTACGCGAACGCCATCTCGGACACGTACCAGGACGTCTTTGGCGAGGGCTCGTTCACCGGCAAGGGCATCTTCGAGGTCGACGTCTTCCACGGTGCGCTCGAGGGGTTGTTCCCGGACAACACGTTGCTCAGCCACGACCTGGTCGAGGGCTCGTTCGTGCGCACCGCGCTCGCCAGCGACGTCGAGGTCCTCGACGACTACCCTTCGAACTACCTGGCCGCCACGTCACGGCTACACCGCTGGGTACGAGGCGACTGGCAGACACTCCCGTTCTTGGGGCGTCGCCTCCGGATCGCAGATGGCTCGGTCATCGCGAATCCCTTGAGCGGCCTGCACCGGTGGAAGATCCTCGACAACCTGCGGCGCTCGATGGTCGCTCCGGCGACGCTGCTGCTGTTCACCGCCGGCTGGCTGCTGCTGGGCGGACCGGCGCTGGCGTGGCCGCTCGTGGTGCTGCTCGTGGTGCTGTTCCCGGCGTACTTCTCGTTGGCCGACTCGATGGTCTTTCGCCCTCGTGACGTGCGCTTCGGCGCATACGCACCCGATGTCGTGCGGGACTTCCTTGTGGACACTCAGCGCGGAATGCTCTCGCTTGCGGTCCTGCCGCACCAAGCGCAGCTGATGACAGACGCAGCGGTCCGAGCGCTATGGCGTCGCTTCGTCTCCAGGGAGAAGCTGCTCGAGTGGGAGACCGCGGCAGACGCGCAGAAGCGTGCCGGTACCACCGCGTTCGCGTTCGTGCAGGTCATGCTGCCCGCGATCACGGTCGCCTCGGCGCTTCTCGTGGTCGCGGCGGGACTGCAGCCGGTTCGTGCGCTCGCCGCGTGGCCGCTGTTCGCCTTGTGGATCGCCGGTCCGCTGCTCGCATGGCGCGTTTCGCTGCCGCTTCCCGAGCGCGCACCCGACGCGCTGTCTCACGATCAGCGAACCCAGCTTCGCCGAGCAGCCCGCAAGACCTGGCGCTTCTTCGACGTGTTCGTCAACGCCCATGGTCACCACCTCGCTCCCGACAACTACCAAGAAGACCCTGGTTCGAAGGTGGCGTGGCGCACCTCGCCCACGAACATAGGGCTGCAGCTGATCAGCGGGCTGTCCGCCTACGATCTGGGCTACGTGACCTTGCCCCGCCTCGTTGAGCGGACGGCCGACACGCTGGCTGCGATGGCGGGACTGGAGCGCCACCGGGGCCACTTCTACAACTGGTACGACATCACCACCCTCGAACCCCTGCGGCCCGCCTACGTCTCGACCGTCGACTCGGGCAACCTCGCGGGCCACCTGCTGGTCCTGCGCGTGGGGTTGCTCGAAGCAAGCGAGTCGCCGCTTCTGGGCGCGCAGCTCATAGACGGTGCGCTCGACGCGACGCGTCTCATGCTCGAGGAGGTTGAAGCCTACAAGGGCAGCCTTGGGCCCGCGGGCGCAGTCACGCGCACGCGAACGGCGCTGGTGACGCTCGAGCGCGCCCTCGCGGGCGTGAAGGCGCCCTCGGATCTCGCCGGCTCGCTGGACCTCCTGAGCGACCTTGAGGTCCTGCTTGTCGAGGTCGAGCGGGCGTGCGCTCAGTGCGTCGAGCCCCAGCCCGCCGAAGACACGCACCCGGCTCCTGCCCTGGCCGAGCAACCCGCGACCGAGCCCGTGATCCCCGCCACGCCGCTTCAACGCGTGCGCGCCTCGCTCGCCGACGTGCAGCACGCGATCCGGGAGCCGCTCGTCCTCATCGAGCGCTTCGCACCGTGGGCGGCACTGCTGCGCAATCCCGCACCGTCCATCGCGCACCGCCCCGCCCTCGCACCGCTGCTCACCTACACCCCCAGCCTCGTGGGGCTCGCCGAGGGTCTCGTCGAGGCGCTTGGCGAGCTCGATGACATCGCGGTATCGATGGGCGAGCCGGTCGCGTCGTGGGCCGCAGAGCTTGCCCAGAAGATCCGCGATGGTCGCGGCTTGGCTATCGAGCTACTCGCCCGCCTTCGCCTCGACGCCGACATCGCTCGCGAGATGTGGGAGCACACCGACTTCCGCATGCTCTACGACCCGCACCGCCACCTGTTCTCCATTGGCTACAACATGGCCGAGGGACGCCTTGACCCCTCGTACTACGACCTCATCGCCAGCGAGTGCCGCCTTGCGAGCTTCCTCGCGATTGCGAAGGGCGACGTGCCTCAGGAGCACTGGTTCAGGCTGGGTCGCTCGCTCACCGGCACGCCCGACGGACGCGCACTGGTGTCGTGGAGCGCGTCGATGTTCGAGTACCTCATGCCGCTGCTGGTCATGAAGGATTGGCCGGGCACCCTGCTCTCCGAGACCTACACCACCGTGGTGCGCCGCCAGATCGCCTACGGCCGCGAGCGTCAGGTACCGTGGGGTGTCTCGGAAAGCGCGTTTTTCGCGAAGGACCCGGAGCTCACCTACCAGTACCAGGCGTTCGGCGTGCCGGGTCTGGGGCTCAAGCGGGGGCTATCAGCCGACGTGGTTGTCGCGCCGTACGCGAGCGTGCTGGCGCTGCCCATCGACCCGGTCGCCGTGGCCACGAACCTCTCGGCATTCAGCGCCGAGGGCGGCGAGGGCCGCTACGGCTTCTACGAGGCACTCGACTACACGCCGGGCCGTGCCCCGGCGGGCCACACCCGCGGCGTGGTGAAGGCGTACTTCGCGCACCACCAGGGCATGAGCTTCGTCTCGATCGCGAACCAGCTGCACGGCTGCCGCATGCAGGAGCGCTTCCACGCCGATCCCACCGTGGCATCAGCCGAGCTGCTGCTGCAAGAGCGTGTGCCGCGCGGCGTTGCGTTGGTCTCCCCGCACGTCGAGGAGGTCAAGGAGGTGCGCTCAGTACGCGAACTGCCGCCTCCGGTGACGCGCTCCTACCCCACCGCCGACACTCCGGTGCCCGCGACGCACTTCCTGTCCAACGGCCGCTACTCGGTCATGGTGACCAACGGCGGTGGAGGCTACTCGCGCTGCGACGGGCTCTCGGTCACCCGCTACCGAGAAGACGTCACCCGCGACGTATGGGGCACCCACTTCTACGTGCGCGACACCGACAGCGGCAAGGTCTTCTCGGCGCCGCACAACCCGTACCCGGCCACGCCGGACGAGTACCACGTCACCTTCTCGCCGGACAAGGCGGAGTACGCGCGCATCGACGGCGACCTCGAGACGCGTGTCGAGGTCACGGTCTCGCCTGAGGACGACGTCGAAGTGCGTCGGCTGGCGTTCACCAACCGCGGAACGCAGGCGCGTCGGCTCGAGGTGACGTCGTACTTCGAGATCGCGCTCACCTCGCAAGGCGCTGACCAGGCCCACAAGTCGTTCTCGAACCTCTTCGTGCAGACAGAGGCGCTGCCCGAGACCCACGCGGTGCTGTTCACCCGCCGCCCGCGCAGCTCGGGCGAGACGCGCGTCTGGGGCGTGCACCTGGTGGCGTGCGAGACCGCTGCGTGCGACTGGTCGTTCGAGACCGACCGCGCGGCGTTCCTGGGACGCCTTCGCGGCGCCGACGACCCGGTGGCCATCGCCCGCGGCGGTGCGCTGGGCAACTCGCACGGCGCGGTCCTCGACCCCTGCTGCGCCCTGCAGCGCACCGTCGACATCGAGCCCGGCCAGACCGTGCGGCTCGTCTTCGCAACCGGCATCGCCGCCACCCGCGACGCCGCTGTGCGCCTGTCGGAGAAGTACCGCGACATCCACAGCGCCCAGCGCGCGATCGACCTCGCGTGGACAGCGGCTCAGTTGGAGCTGCGCGACCTGGGCATCAGCCCGGCCGAGGCGGTCACGCTCGAGCGGCTGGCCTCAAGGCTGCTGCTCACCGAACCGCACTCGCGCCTCAAGATCAAGACCCCTGCCGAGAATGGCCTGCCCACCTCCGGTTTGTGGTCGCTGGGTATCTCGGGAGACCACCCCATCTTGCTCGTGCGCGTCGAGGAGCTCGAGCACGCGCCGCTGGTGCGACAGGCGCTGCTCGCCCACCAGTACTGGCGCCACAAGGGGCTCGTGGCCGACCTCGTGATCGTGAACACGCGACCGTCGGGCTACTCGGACGAGCTCGAAGACCGGCTGCGGCTGCTGGTGCGCACCGGTCATGCGCTGCAGATGCTCGACCGCCCCGGCGGCGTGTTCCTGCGCCGAGCAGACCAGATGCACCCGGACGTCTACAACCTGCTGCTTTCGGTCGCGCGCGCCACGCTCGACGGCGACGGCGGCTCGATCGCGCTGCAGCTCAGCCAGCGCGGCGTACACCCCGCCTCCGAAGGCGACTTCATGGCATCGCGCGGGCGCGAGCGCCACCCTGCGAAGCCCTTCGTGCGGCCGGAGCTGCTCTTCGACAACGGCACCGGCGGCTTCGACCCGGCCACCGGCGAGTACGTGATCGTGCTCGAGGGCGGCGGAACCACACCGGCGCCGTGGATCAACGTGCTCGCGAACCCGGAGTTTGGCTGCACCGTCTCGGAGGCCGGCGTGGGCTGCACGTGGGCGCTCAACAGCCACGAGAACCGCATCACCACCTGGAACAACGACCCGGTCACCGACGGCTCTGGCGAGGCGATCTACATCCGCGACGAGGAGACCGGCGAGTTCTGGAGCCCCACGCCGCTGCCGGTGCGCACGCCCGAGCCCTACGTAGTCCGCCACGGTCACGGGCTCACCACGTT
>CAYXQU010000138.1:370-5072 GCA_964467305.1 uncultured Eubacteriales bacterium | reverse complement strand
GATCCAGCGGCACCTTGAGAGCAGATCCCTGTCCGAGGGGCGTGTCTACCGTCCTGTCCCCGTGTACCCGCGCTACCAGAAGGCCACCCTTCAAGGGGTCGAGGCCACCAGACGCCGGGTGGTCATGCCAATGGCGCCGGGTGATGAGCGCTCTCGCGACTTCAGGCAAGTTGAGCTGGGCTTCACCCGTGTGGAGGGTCTTGCCGAAGCGGCCAGGTGTCTACGGTGTTCGTCCGGCGTCTGTGTCGGGTGCACGTTTTGCGCCCGCACCTGCCCCGACTACGCCATCGCAGTGGAGCGCATCGACGAACCGGGCTCGCGCTGTGTGACGCGCTATGACCTCGATCTGACCAAGTGCTGTTTTTGTGGGCTGTGTGCCGAGCAGTGCCCGACCGGCGCGCTCGAACACACCGGCCACTACGAGCTTTCGTTCTACACGCGGGATCTCATGACGTTCGACAAGGATGAGATGGTCCGACCGGCTGGCGGTACCCGTGCGACGGGCGTAGATGGGGGAGTGAGATGAACCTCGTGCTTCCTGTCGCACTTGCTGCTCTTGCCCTGATCGGGGCCGCCACCGTCGTATTCACACGCGAGGTGATGCGCCTTGCTCTGGGATTCGGCGCGTTCCTGCTCGCTGTCGCGGGCCTGTTCGCATTGCACGGCTTCGGGTTCCTGGCGCTTGCCCAGATATTCATCTATGTCGGCGGGGTATTGGTTCTGATCCTGTTCGCCATCATGCTTATCCACCGTGGTGAAGACGGCACACCCACCCTCAGTTCCCGACACGACCCGCTCGCTGCGGTCGCAAGTGCTGGCGTGGCGCTGCTCGCAGGACAATTGCTGGCACCGTACGCGCGCGCCTTGGATGGAGTCGAGGCGCACCACACGCTTGTCGATCTGTCTTCAGCGCTTCTCGGCGATTGGCTACCGCACTTCGAGCTCGCAGGCTTGCTGCTGCTCGCTGCGCTGGTTGCGGTCGTCTCGGTGTCCGGGGGTGATCGCCGGTGATCACCATGTATCTGGGGCTCGCAGTCTCCGCCATCGGCTTGTATGGCGTGCTCACCCGCAGGGAACTCATCGGGGTACTCGCGAGTGTCGAAGTGATGATGGGCGGCGCGCTGCTGCTACTCGTCGTCTTTGGCGCTTCAATCTCGCCGGTGTCCGCTTCTGCCGAGGCGGTGGCGCTGCTCTTCTTGGTTGTCGCAGCGGCTGAGGCAGGCGTAGGGCTGGCGCTGGTGATCGCCCTTGCTCACAAGAGCGGTCACACGTCGATCGACCGGCTCACGGAGGTGCGCGACCGATGATGTGGATGGTCGATTCCCCGTGGCTGGTGGTGGTGGTCGCCCTGCTTGCCGCGCCTGCCATAGCGCTTGTCCCCAGACGCGCCGCGTGGCTTGCGCCTCTCGGCGCCGGTGTCGCGCCTCTGATGCTTGGGCTGATGGGCTGGGGAGCGTTGCAGCGCACCGCAGTGGGGCCATCGGAAGTGGCTCCATGGACGAGCGTGCTGGCGACGTCTGGCACGGTGCCGTGGTTCGCCGCCGCCGATTCTTCCCTGACGCTGGGGTGGGCTGTCGATTCTCTGGCCGCCGTGATGGCGCTGGTGGTCGCGGTCGTTGCTCTGTGCGTGGTGCTGTTCTCGAGTTCGTACATGCGTGGAGATCAGGGCTGGGCGAGGTACTTCGCACTGATCTCCCTGTTCGTGGGCTCCATGACCATGCTGGTCATCGGTGATGGCTTTCTCACTTTGTTCGTTGGATGGGAGCTTGTGGGCGCGTGTTCGTATCTGCTCATCGGCTTCTGGCACCAGAAACCGTCTGCGGCGGCAGCGGCCGTCAAGGCGTTTCTCACGACGCGTGTGGGAGACGTGGGTATGTTGCTGGGCCTTGCGATCCTGTGGTGGCTGTTCGGGACGCTGGACTACGTCGATGTGGTCGCC
This sequence comes from uncultured Eubacteriales bacterium, assembly GCA_964467305.1. Taxonomy (GTDB): domain Bacteria; phylum Actinomycetota; class Coriobacteriia; order Anaerosomatales; family PHET01; genus CAVPCY01. The sequence continues at coordinate 3,133 of CAYXQU010000138.1, read as the reverse complement.
GGAGTCCCCACGGTTCCCGGTGCGTGGATCGGTTTCGCGGGGGTGTTGATCGGGATCGGCGCGATGGGGAAGTCCGCTCAGTTCCCGCTCCACGCATGGCTTCCCGATGCCATGGAGGGCCCCACGCCCGTATCGGCGCTCATCCACGCGGCGACCATGGTCGCAGCCGGGGTGTACGTGGTCGCTCGCGCATGGCCCTTGTTCGATGTCGCACCGGTTGCCCAAAGTGTGCTGCTCGGCGCAGGGTTGGTCTCTGCGGTGGGCGCCGCGGTGATAGCCACTGCTCAGCGAGATATCAAGAAGGTCCTCGCATACTCCACGATCAGCCAGCTGGGCTTCATGTTCGCGGCTCTGGGCGTTGGTGCCTGGGCTGCGGCGTTCTTCCACCTGGTCACGCACGCCGGTTTCAAGGCGCTGCTGTTCCTGGGTTCGGGTTCGGTCATCCACGGCGCACACACCCAGGACATCTACGAGATGGGTGGGGTTCGAAAGTCGATGCCGTGGACGGCCGGCGCGTGGTTCATCGGCGCACTCGCCTTGGCGGGGCTACCCGGGCTGTCCGGCTTCTTCAGCAAAGACCAGGTGATCGAATCGGTCATGCACCATCACTGGTGGGCGGGTGTGGCCCTGCTCGTGTCAGCCGCACTCACCGCGTTCTACATGGCGCGCACCACGCGTCTCGTGTTCTTCGGGTCGTGGCGTGGCGATTCTGCCGCGCATGAGGGCGATGCTTCGCTAGTCGTTCCTCTGGGCGTGTTGTCACTGGTGACGATTGGCGTCGGATGGGCCGGAGCGTCCTTGTTCTCATCGCTGGGGCAGCACATTGAGCCGCTTGCGATGGGCGTGACAGCAGCGGCGGTGGGATCGGCGGCCGTTGGCGGCTTCCTGGGCTGGCTTGTGGGAGCGTCTGTGGAGACGGACCGCGCGCTAGTCGAGCGCATGGGTCAGGCCGGCCGCCTGATTCAGTCGGGTTTCGGATGGGACAGGCTGATCGACAAGATCCTTGTCGGACCCACGACGTCGGCATGCCGCGCCCTGTGGGCGTTCGGGGACCGGCTGGTTGTGGATGGGGCCGTGTCGCTGGCCGCTCGCGCTGCCACTCGGGTAGGTGCGGCCCTGTCCGCGGTGCACAACGGTGATGCGCAGCGGTATGCCACGGTGATTGCGGCGACGGTCGCGGTTCTGCTCGCTGCGGCGGCCATGATGGGCAGGTGGGGCTGATGTTCGCGGTCGACCTGCTCGTATTGGTGCCGCTGCTGCTCGCGCCGGTCGCTTGGTTCGCCGGCACCCGCTGGCCCGAGGCGCCGCGATGGATCGACTTACTGGGCGCGGTCTCACAGCTCGCGCTGCTCACCGCGCTCGTTCCCAGCGGCGTATTGCGGGGCACCCGGGTCTCTGGCGTGCTTGCTGCCGATGGTCAAGTGGTGTGGCGGCTTGTCATGGACGGGCTGTCAACTCCGTTGCTGGCGTTGACCGCGATCATCGGCATCGTCGCGGCTTCGGCGTCATGGCGGATCACCCGCCGCAGCGGCGCCCACCATGCCTTGTTGTTGTTCTTGCAGGCGGCCGTAGCCGCGGTCTTCCTCGCAGACAACGTGGTGCTGTTCTACATCGCGTGGGAGAGTGTCTTGGTCCCCATGTTCCTGCTCATCGCCGGGTGGGGGTCGTCCAACGCGCGCCGCGCAGCGACTCGCTTCCTCGTGTTCACCTTCGCGGGCGGCGCCGTACTGCTCGCCGGACTGGTCTACGCAGCGGTGGGGGCGGGTGACGTGACGTTCTCGGCGCTGACCCTCAATGCCGCAGGTACTCCTCGCCCTGACGTTCTGTTCTGGTTGCTCGCCATAGGCTTCCTGGTGAAGCTGCCAGCGGTTCCGTTGCACACATGGCTACCCGACGCGCACACCGAGGCGCCCACGGGCGGTTCGATCGTCTTGGCCGGGGTGCTGCTCAAGATGGGCGGCTACGGCCTTCTGCGCGTTGCGTTGCCGTTCGCCCCGGCCGGCTTCGAGTCTGCTCGCGGGCTGCTCGCTGTGCTCGGCATCGTGGGAGTAGTGTGGGGTGCAGCTACGGCGCTGGTCCAGTCCGATCTCAAGCGGCTTGTGGCGTACTCGTCCGTGGCTCACATGGGATTCGTGCTGCTGGCGGTGAGTGTTGCGACACCGGCAGCTCTGAGCGCTTCTGTCGTGATCATGGTCAGCCACGGCCTTGTCGCCGGCTTGCTGTTCTATCTGGTGGGTGCCGTCTATGAACGCGCCCACACTCGCGAGATCGATCGGCTTGGCGGCCTGGGGTCGCTGGCTCCGAAGTGGTCGGCCGCGTTCGTCTTCGCGTCTTTGGCCTCGGCGGGTCTGCCCGGCCTCTCCGGGTTCCCCGGCGAGTTCGTGAGCATTCTCGAGGGATTCAGTGCATGGAGCTGGTGGATGATCGTGGTCGGGTTCGGCGTCGTTCTTGCCGCTGCCTACAACCTCCGAGCAGTGCGCGTGACGGTCACCGGTGCTGCCCCGGCAGGGCTTGTCGTCTCGGACCTGTCGACGCGGGAGCGGGTCACTGTGCTGGGATTGGCTGTCCTGATCGTGGCGCTTGGCCTCGCTCCTTGGATCGTGGGAAGCGTGGTTGACGCTTCAGTGACCTCCTTGGCGGCCATAACGATCGGGGGTCCCTGGTGAGCGTGTTGACGGCGTTTTGGACCAGTCTGGGGCTCCAGGCAGCGGCACTGGTCGCGTTTCTCGTGGTCGACATGTTCGGTCGCAGGGCGTGGCTTAC
>CAYXQU010000138.1:0-360 GCA_964467305.1 uncultured Eubacteriales bacterium | reverse complement strand
CGGGAATCGTCGCCGCTGCGCAGGCGTGGCTGTCCGATCCCGCATTCGTGACCAACGCGTTTGTCACCGGCTCAGGATTCTCGCTTGTCGCCGGAGTCGTGGTGGTACTCGCCGGCCTCGCGACGCTCGCTGATGCGGGCAACGTCCAAGAGGACTCCGCACGCGGGTCGCTCATGACCTTTGCCGCCATGGGTGCCTACTTCGCCGCTCAATCCGCCGATGTCGTCGCGGTGATCATCGCTCTCGAGATCTCTGCCGTCTCCGGCTACGCACTGGTCGCTTCGCGCAGGACACCTGCCGCACACGAAGCATCGGTGAAGTACCTCGTACAAGGGAGCGTTGCGACAGCGCTTCTGGTGC
>CAYXQU010000137.1:0-5145 GCA_964467305.1 uncultured Eubacteriales bacterium | reverse complement strand
GGTACATACCCACCCTTGGCACTTGAGCTCTCCCGCCCCCTGCGAGTGCTGGCACTCCTGATTCCCGAGTGCCAACCGCTTACGCAGTGTAGCCAAACCCCCGCCAGGAAGGCAAGGGGTCACCTGTGAGAAATCGGTGAAATCTAAGTGCGGGACGCTTAGATTCTCGTTTGGTGTCGGCGCAGCGACAGCGCCTTGGCACCATTCGATGCCGACTCACTCATGTTGACTCGATAGTGTGTGGTACGCTGTCTGAGCGCAGCTTCTTCTAGTCCTCGTAGCATTTCGGAGTGTGGCGGGCTTGCTAGGATAAGCGAAAGCGTAAGGCTCCGCCCCGGCAACCCTTGGGTTGTCGGGGCGTCCTTTTTGCGCTGGTCTGTTGACTCCCGGTTCAGTTGTCTATGTCAGAGCTCTGAGGCACTCTGTTGAGGGGCACCGAACATGACTGGGGGGATCTGATGGGGCTCAGAGTCGGATTGGACGTCGGAATCACATCTGTCGGATGGTGCGTGATTGACCCTGACGCCGAGCGGATCGTTGGTGCTGGCGTACGCATCTTTCAGGCTGCCGAGATTCCGAAAACCGGCGCCTCTCTCGCCGGCCCGCGACGGGAGGCTCGTTCTGTCCGTCGCCGACTTCGTCGCCGTCACGCGCGAATGGAGCAGTTCCGGGATCTCGTGATCTCCAACGGGCTACTGAGCCCTCAGGAGTTCGCATCTACCTTCCAGCTTGGCGCCAATGACAAGAGCCCATACGAGCTGCGCGTCGAGGGCCTTGACCGCCAACTCACGAATCAGGAATGGGTCCGCGTCCTCAGCCAGCTGTGTAAACGCCGCGGCTACAAGTCCATGCGCCTCTCGGACCGCAACGCTGATGATGAAGGCGTGGTCAAGGCTGCCATTGCCGAGAACGAGGCCCTGATGCTTGAGAACGGATACCGCACGGTGGGCGAGATGATCCTGATGGACGCCAAGTTCGCCAGTAGCAAGCGTAACAAGGGCGACTACAAAGGCGTGGTCTCGCGCGAACAACTCATGAACGAGATCGAAGCACTGTTTCGTGCCCAGCGACGGCTCGGCAGCATGCTTGCCAGTCCGGCGCTTGAGCAGCAATACCTCGAGGTTCTCAACTCTCAGGCGCGAATCAAGGAAGGCGACGAGTTACTCAGCCTTGTAGGCAAATGCAGTATCGACAAGACCAACAAGCGAATCCCAGCCGCGTGCTACACCTTCGAGCGTTTTCGGGCAGTCGACAAGCTGAACAATCTCCGATTCCGCCTCGTGGACGGCACGACCCACGGCCTGGGCTCCGAGCAGAGGACGACCATACTGGATCGCGTGTTCGGTCACAAGACACCGCAGACCTACGAGAACGTACGCAAGGTGCTGAAGCTCCCCGATGATGCCAGGTTCATTGGCGTAAGGTATGACAGCCGAAAGCCTGACGATGTCTCGGCGGAGAAGAAGGAGCGGCTACCTTATCCGAAGGCCTGGCAAGCGATGCGGGCAGCGGTGTCCGCCGCCGTCTCTGATAAGGCTTGGGACACGCTGGCGGCGGATGAACAGCTCCTTGATCGCATCGGCTTCGTTCTGACCTACTACAAGTACGACGACTCCGTCGTTCGCGAGCTCTCCGCCCTCGGGCTCGACGATGCCACCGTTGAAGCGCTGAAGACCTTGCGGTTCTCTGGCAACGGGCACTTGTCACGCGAGACACTGCTTGCCATTCTGCCCGGGATGGAATCCGGCATGTCATATTCGGATGCGTGCGAGGCCGTGGGACTCCACCATTCACTGAAACAAGGTCAAGAGCTCCAGCCGAAGCTGCCTCCAGTTCCGGACGAGGAGATTCGAAATCCTGTTGTTGTGCGTGCGCTATCCCAAACCCGGAAGGTCATCAACGCGATCATCCACAAGTACGGTCCGATCGAGGGACTCAACATCGAACTCGGCCGCGACGTCGCCAAGAACCGCAGAGACCGTGACCAGATAGACAAGGACAACAGGAAGCGTCGAGTTCAGAACGAAGAGGTTCTCGATGAGCTACGCACGGCATTCGGCATGTCGCACCCGCGCGGACTTGACCTGATCAAACAAAGACTCTGGAAAGAGCAAGGTGGTCGCTGCGTGTACAGCGGTCACCCGATCGACCCGGCGCGACTGTTCTCGGGCGAGCCCGGGGTTGCCGAAGTCGACCACATTCTCCCCCACTCGCGCTCTTTCGACGACAGCTACATGAACAAAGTGCTGGTCACCACAGCCGAGAACCGCAACAAGGGAGAACGTACGCCGTACGAGTACCTTCAGGGGGACGCGGCCCGTTTGCACGAATTCGAGGAACGCGTCGAATCCATGCATCTTCCACGTCCTAAGCGAGAACGACTTCTGAAGAAGGACTTCGACGAACGCGCATCCGAAGAGTTCCGCGAGCGAAACTTGAACGACACGCGGTACATTGCGCGCTTCCTCAAGAACTTCGTTGAGGACAACCTCCAGTTCGCGGGGCACTGCACGTCGCCTGTCATGACCATCAACGGGCGTGCAACCGCGTACCTGCGCACCGCTTGGCAGTTCCAGAAGGTGCGCGCCGATGGCGATCTGCATCATGCGATGGACGCCATCGTTATCGCAGCTGCCACCCGTGGCATGGTCCAGAAGGTCAGCCGTTTCTACTCTGCGAGGCAGTTGCGAAACCACGACGGGCGATACGTCGACAAAGCGACCGGCGAGATCATCGACGCCAAGCACGTGCCTGAGCCCTGGACAGGTTTCAGAGAGCAGGCGGCCGAGCGGCTGAACGCACGGTTCTCCGACGACCCGGTAGTTGACCTTGAGACCCCCGAAGTCGAACCGAAGCCAATTCTGGTGAGCCGAATGCCCAGCCGCGTGGTTCGCGGAGAGGCACACAGGGAGACAATCAGACGCATTGATGGGCTGGCCGAGGACGGACGTATCATTACCAGCAAACGTGTCAAACTTGAATCGCTTACTCCGGCTCTCCTAGAACGAATGGTGGGCAGAAGGCACGGTGACAGAGCCCTGTACCAGGCGCTAGCGGACAGACTCAATGCGTTCGACGGCAACGGAGCCAAGGCGTTCAGTGAGCCATTCCACAAGCCCAGCAAGCCCGGTCGTGTTGCGCCGCGGGTCCACTCCATCCGAGTGGAGGAAGACCCCTCGAGTGGCGGGGTCGAGGTTCGCGGTGGTCTAGCTGACAACGGCACGATGGTGCGCACCGACGTGTTCGAGCGAGACGGCAAGTTCTACCTCATTCCGGTCTACATGAAGGATGTTGCCGCGGGAGCGCTACCAATGAAAGCAATCGTGGCATTCAAGGCAGAGGCGGACTGGCGCGATGTTGACGACTCGTACCGGTTCGCGTTCAGTCTCCATATGAATGATCTGGTGCGAATAGTCAAGAAGTCTCGCGAGGGAGCCGATACTTGGTTCGGCTACTTCAAGGGCACTGATCGTTCCGATGGCGGAATCCGCGTGCAGCCACATGACGCATCCACGACCACAAAGAAGCTAGGCGTGGCCCAAGGCGTCGTGAGTTTCGACAAGTACGAGGTTGACGTGCTGGGGACTGAGGTGCACCGCGTGAAGCGGGAGATTCGCCGTGGCTTTTCGAACCGTGGTCGTATCGCATGAGGCTGAGATCCATGTCCACAGAGGGCAACTGGTGGTGCTTCAGGATGAACGGGTAACCGTCCCCACCGAGGACATCGCCGTACTTGTTCTCGAACACCCTAGGATTCGCCTGTCAGCAGCTGCTCTGAACCTGCTTGCGTCGGCAGGCGTAGCAACTGCTGTTTGCGATGACAAGCACATGCCCACGGGGATACTGCTACCCAACAACCAGCACAGTCGCCAGCTCGCGGCCACCCGCGCTCAGCTGGCGGCCACAGTCCCACAAGTGAAAAGAATCTGGCAACGCCTTGTTCGCGCGAAGATCGAGAACCAGGCGCTGTGCCTTCAGCTGCTTGGGCGAGACGGTTCTGCTCGCCTGCGCGCCTACGCATCAGGTGTTCAGTCTGGCGACACCTCCGGACTCGAAGCAACAGCAGCCCGGTACTACTTCCCTCGCCTGATGCCTGGCGTCCGCCGTCACAGCGGAGAAGGTCCAGACCCCGCGCTAGACTACGGGTACGCTGTACTCCGCGCCGCCGTCGCCAGATGCTTGGTCGCTCACGGACTCTACACTCCACTAGGGATCCACCACGACGGCCAGCTGAACCCCTTCAATCTTGCAGACGATCTGCTCGAGCCGTTTCGCCCGTTCGCCGATCTCATCGCGATCCGTGACGACTGTACAATCAATGCTATCCAGGGCAGGGCGTTGATGCTTGGCGTGCTCCACGCACCGTGCATGGTCAATGAACGGCAGCACTCGGTGCTCACAGCAATCGAAGACTGCGTCGTGAGTCTCGTTCAGGCCCTCACGCGCAAGGACTACCAAGTCCTGCGTGTGCCAGTCCTATGCCCGGAGGCTTCAGTGCCAAGCCGAGTTGCAGGGTGAGCGGTGAGACTCATGCGGCTCATGGTGTTGTTCGACCTCCCGGTGAAGTCCAAATCGAGCCGTCGCTGCTATTCGCAGTTCCATAAGTTCCTTCTCAAAGACGGCTACGTCATGATGCAGTTCTCGGTGTACACTCGAATCGTGAACGGTTCCGATGGGCTCAACAAGCACTTGGCTCGACTCCACGCAAACCTGCCGCCCAAAGGCCACGTCAGAGCAATGAGCATCACCGAGAAGCAGTATGAGTCGATGTTGTTCCTTGTTGGTAAGCCGACGATCCAAGAAGAAACAGTGGGATCACAACTCCAGATTCTGCTATGAGACACGGATTCCAAACAGTCGCCAAGAGAAAGAGCGCCGCTCAGCGGCGCTCTTTCTGTCTCACCAGCGTAGCACTTCGGAGTGTGGCGGGGAGCTAAGACCGGTCTGCGACGGGTGAGAGTGGTTCTAGAGCGTAGCACTTCGGAGTGTGGCGGGGAGCTAAGACCATCTTTGACGGACTGAACAAAGGCCGAATAGCGTAGCACTTCGGAGTGTGGCGGGGAGCTAAGACCGCATTCGGGTGGGCGCCGATACAGCCTATAGCGTAGCACTTCGGAGTGTGGCGGGGAGCTAAGACTACACGGA
>CAYXQU010000136.1:1719-5199 GCA_964467305.1 uncultured Eubacteriales bacterium | reverse complement strand
ACCGGGGTGCGGGTCTGGCTTGAGGTCAAGCGCCCGAAGTCGACGAAGTGGGTGCGGGTGGGTTCTCGGTATCTCAAGGGCACCACGTGGAGCCGAAGCTACACGCCCAAGCTCAAAGGTACCTACCGGTTCAGGATCCGCTACTTCGGGTCGTACGTCCGCACCACGGCGACCTCGCGCACCATCAAGGTGGTCGTGCGCTAGCGGCCGCTTGACCGTCCTGGCCCGCAAAGCCCTTGGGTGAGTTGTCTTCTCAGCCGTCCACGGCGTCGGGTACCGGTCGCGTGTCCGCGAACCACTCCTCGTCGAAGTCTCCGTCTGATATGCGCTCGATCGGCATCTTCAGGTAGCGGCCGGTCGCTTCCACGGCGACCGTACCGTCTGCCAGCACAATCTCCCCGCTGCCCTCGAACAGCCGCGTACTGTCCTTCGTGATGCGGGCCCGGGCCCTGATCTCCTCATCGAGCGGTACCGGCTTGCGGAAGCGTAGGTTGAGCTCGACGGTCACGCCCCAGCCGTCCGGGTCGTGGATGGTGACCGCGCGGCCTATGGTCTCGTCCAGAATCGCCGAGGAGACACCACCGTGCAGTCTCCCCGGGTAGCTCTGGTGCTCGATGAGCGGGCTGAACAGGCCCACGAGCTCGTTGGCGTCGGTCTCGTAGAACCGAGCCTGAAGGCTGAAGGGGTTCTGGGCCCCGCAGACCATGCACATCCGGCTGATGTTTTGGGCCTTGAGCACTCTTTGAGTCACGTGGACGCCCTTCAGTGTCACAGCGGTATGGTTACCTCATTCTAGCGCCTCTTACGTGCAGAGCGTTTGACCCGATGCCGCAAGGGGACATACAATATGTTGTATCGCGGTTCTCCAGACCACAATATCTGGGGCTAAGAGGGAAGTCCGGTCACCTATGCAGGGGAGCCGGCGCTGCCCCCGCATCTGTGAGCGGTGAGTTGTCGCCTCGGTGTTATGCCACTGGCAAAACGTGACCGGGAAGGCTCGAGGCGACGGCGTCGGTATCCGCGAGCCAGAAGACCTGCCGTGATGAGTGACATGTGACGATGATCGGGCGGGGTGTCCCGAGGTCGCGCGCCGCGTTTTGCACACGCACGTTGTGTCGCGAGCGTTCCGCGCGTCCGCGCTCCCCGCGAGAGGGGAGCATAAGGACGATGCCGGACCATCAGACCACGCCGCCATTGGCCGGCGTCATCAAGCGAGGCGGCGAGCAGGCCGCGTTCGATGCCGAGAAGATCCGCTCTGCGATCGAGCGAGCAGGCAAGGCCACCAACGAGTTCGACGCGCCGGAGGCCCAGCTTCTCACCGCGCAGGCCATCAAGGTCCTGTCGCACCGGTTCGAGGGTGCGCCGCCCACCATCGAGCAGATCCAAGATGTGGTCGAGCAGGTGCTCATCAGCGCCAACCACTTCAAGACGGCTCGTGCCTACATCGTCTATCGAGAGCAGCGTGCACGGCTTCGAAGCGACCGCAAGACCGTCGTCGAGGTCGAGACCTCGATCAACGAGTACCTCGACCGCGCCGACTGGCGGGTGAACGCCAACGCCAACCAGGGCTACTCGCTTGGCGGGCTGATCCTCAACGTCTCGGGCAAGGTGGTGGCGAACTACTGGCTGTCCCACGTCTACCCCGCACAGGTCGGAGAGGCTCACCGAGAAGGCGACATCCACATCCACGACCTCGACATGCTGGCTGGCTACTGCGCCGGCTGGTCGTTGCGCACCCTCATCAACGAGGGTCTCAACGGCGTGCCCGGGAAGGTCGAAGCGGGCCCGCCGAAGCACCTCTCGAGCGCGGTGGGCCAGATCGTGAACTTCCTGGGCACGCTGCAAAACGAGTGGGCCGGAGCGCAGGCGTTCAGCTCCTTCGACACGTACCTCGCGCCGTTCGTGCGCAAGGACTCGCTCACCTACGACGAGGTGCGCCAGTCGATCCAGGAGCTTGTCTACAACCTCAACGTCCCCTCGCGTTGGGGCACGCAGACACCCTTCACCAACCTCACGTTCGACTGGACCTGTCCCGACGACCTCAAAGGGGAGTACCCGCTCATCGGCGGCGAGCCCCAGGAGTTCACCTATGGCGAGCTCCAAGCCGAGATGGACATGATCAACCGGGCCTACATCGAGGTGATGACCAAAGGTGATGCCAAGGGCCGGGTCTTCACGTTCCCGATTCCCACCTACAACATCACTCCTGAGTTCCCGTGGGAGTCCGAGAACGCCGAGCGCCTGTTCGAGATGACCGCCAAGTACGGCCTGCCCTACTTCCAGAACTTCCTGAACTCGGAGCTCAAGCCCAACATGGTGCGCTCCATGTGCTGCCGTCTCCAGCTCGACCTCACCGAACTGCTCAAGCGAGGCAACGGCCTGTTCGGGTCCGCCGAGCAGACCGGGTCGCTGGGGGTCGTGACGATCAACTGCGCCCGCCTCGGATACGTTCACGCGGGCGATGAAGAGGCACTGTTCGCCCGCCTCGACTACCTGCTCGATCTCGCGCGAACCAGCCTTGAACTCAAGCGCAAGGTCATCCAGCGCCACATTGACAACGGGCTGTTCCCCTACACGAAGCGCTACCTTGGCACCCTGCGCAACCACTTCTCCACGGTGGGGGTCAACGGCATCAACGAGATGATCCGAAACTTCACCGACGACGCCGAGGACATCACCACCACCTACGGGCACGATCTCGCGGTCAGGTTCCTCGATCACGTCCGGGAGCGCATGGTTGAGTTCCAGGAGGAGACAGGCCACCTGTATAACCTCGAGGCGACTCCGGCGGAAGGCACCACCTATCGTTTCGCACGCGAGGACAAGAAGCGCTATCCGCAGATCCTTCAGGCCGGCCCACAGAGCAACCCCTACTACACCAACTCGAGCCAGCTGCCGGTGGGCTTCACCGATGACGCGTTCGACGCGCTTGAGCGCCAAGAAGAGCTCCAGCGCAAGTACACCGGTGGCACCGTGCTCCACCTCTACATGGGTGAACGCGTGTCGTCGGCTGATGCGTGCCAGAAGCTCGTGCGGCGTTCGCTTGAGAACTTCCGCCTGCCCTACATCACCATCACCCCCACCTTCTCGGTATGCCCCACGCATGGCTACCTGGATGGTGAGTACGAGTACTGCCCGAAGTGTGACGAGGAGCTCGTCGCGCGCAAGCATGCAGCCATCTGCTGCGACTGAAGGAGGCACCGACCATGGCCGAGATACTCAAGCCGGAGCACGTCGTCGAGCTGTCTGACGATGAACGTCAGCCGTGCGAAGTGTGGACGCGCGTGATGGGCTACCACCGCCCCGTCGCCTCGTTCAACGAGGGCAAGAAGGGCGAGTTCGCCGAGCGCGTCTGCTTCACCGAGCCCGGTGACAAGTCCAACTGATCCGTTGCGTGTGGGCGGGCTCGCCCGGCTGTCGAGTTGCGACTGGCCGGGCGAGCTTGCTGCCACCGTCTTCGTGCAGGGATGCCCGTGGCGG
>CAYXQU010000136.1:0-1709 GCA_964467305.1 uncultured Eubacteriales bacterium | reverse complement strand
CTATTGCCACAACGCCCATCTTCTCGAGCGCGGACCCGGAGACGGGCCATCGTGGGCCGAGGTGAAGACCTTCCTCGCCACTCGGATGGGCCTGCTTGACGGGGTGGTCTTCTCGGGGGGCGAGCCGCTCGCCCAAGGGGGGCTGATTGCGGCGATCGAAGAGGTCCGCGCGATGGGGTTCAAGGTCGCCTTGCATACTGCGGGGCCCGTGCCGGGGCGTCTGGCTGAGATTCTCCCATCGCTTTCGTGGGTGGGTTTCGACATGAAGGCGCCGTGGTCCGCCTACCCTTCGGTGACCGGCGCAGCGGACTCCGGAGAGGTCGCCCGTGCCAGCCTGAACCTGCTCATCGACAGCGGGGTGCCCTTCGAGGTGCGCACCACCATCCATCCCGACCTGCTCGACGCCGATGCGCTCTACCTGATGGCGGAGCAGCTGTCGGTCATGGGGGTCTCGCGATGGGTCATGCAGCGATTCCGGACACAAGGCAGCAGCATGGGTGCGCCCGCTCTCGCGCTCGATATGCAGTCGGTGATCCGGCGCGTGTCTCAGCGGCTCAGTGACCCGGTCGTGCGCTGACCTCAGTGCATAAGGCTCGTGTCTGCGGCGTTCGCCGACGGCTCGCCGAACGCCTTGGCCAGGGCACCGTCGATGGTCGAGTCCATCTCGACGTGGTCGCCACAGATCACCACCACCGAGGCAAGCTCGGTTATCGCGGTCTTCTCGGCTTGGATGAAGATGGGCTGGATGGCGGCGACCGTGTTCTCCACAGGCAGCAGCACCATGTCCCCGAAGACCACCTTGCTGCCGCGCTGGTTCCACAGCGATAGCGTGGGTGAGATCTCGGGATCCTGCTCAATGCGGGCCTCGAGCTGTTTCGGACCCATCACAACGCGGTTCTTGGGCAACGCGAAGATGGTGGTGTGGCCGTAGTCCTCAGGCTCGCAGCTGGTGGCCACCCATCCTATGAGGTTGTCGCCGCCCGCCGGTGCGTACGGCCTGATGATGTAGAGGCCGGCCTTGGCCGCGCCGGGAGGTCTGAACAGCAGGTAGCTCGACTCGATCGGATCGTCTGAGCGCTGGCCCGAGTACTCCCACTCGTCCTCACGGTTGTAGAAGACCCGGGCATCGGTGACGTGGTACGAACGGTAGATCGAGCTTTGCGCGACGAAGAGCTTCTCCGGGACGCGGAAGTGCGCGGCCGCCGCGGCCGGGATACTCGATTCCGGCTCGATGAGCGTGGGGTAGATGGTCGACCACGCGTCCCTGACCGGATCGTCGCCAACGGCGTAGAAGTGCGTCTCCCCGGATGCAGCGTCGATGATTACCTTCACCGACTCGCGGGCGTAGTTCGTGCCGTCCACACGCTGCGAGTACGGGAAGTGGTCGCTCGACGTCAGGCCGTCGAGTATCCACAGCACCCTGCCGTCGACGATCGCAGGGTAGGGGTTCTCGTCGAAATCGACCCACGGGGCCAACAGCCTGGCGCGCTCAAGGACGTTGCGGTGCAGAAGCAGCCTGCTGTCTTGCCCGATGTAGTCCGAGAACAGCACTTCGTCGGTTCCCAGCCGAAGCGCCCACAGCACGCGCTGCACTCCGTCTCCCATCGGCACTCCAGCGTCCGAACCGTTCGTGCTGTAGACGTTGGCGTCGCCGTCCGGGTGGTCGAACTCCTCGATGCCGGTGTTGATAATCGCGTAATCCAAAGGCT
>CAYXQU010000135.1:0-5253 GCA_964467305.1 uncultured Eubacteriales bacterium | reverse complement strand
GGCCTCCTGAGCGCACCGTACGGAGACGTGATCAGCGTCCGCGGTGAAGTGGTGCTGGCGGGCAAAGGCCGTCCGCCGGTCGTGCTGCGCAACGGCGAAGTCACCACTGACGACGGACGGCTCTACGGCGGAGACAAGATCACGTCACGCAGGGGCGCCGACACGGTCGAATCAGTCGAAGTCACCACGATCCCCATTCCGTTCAAGACCGTCTACGAGGGCAGCGGGCCGCTGTCCGAACTCGCGGTCGAAGGCACGCCGGGAGAGCGCCGGGTGACGCGGGGCACGCTCTCGGGCATCGAGATCAGCAACGTCGAGTCGAAGCCTGCGGTCAACGCGGTTGTACGCAAGGTGCGTCCTCCCAAGGGTGCCAAGCTCGTCGCGCTCACCTTCGACGACGGCCCGTGGCCCGACCACACCGAGAAGGTCCTCGACGTCCTTGCTAAGCACGACGTGAAGGCGACGTTCTTCGTGCTGGGCGTGCGGGTCAACCGCAAGCCCGAGGTCGCACGCCGCATCGCCCGGGAAGGTCACCTGCTTGGCAACCACTCGCTCAGCCACCGGTCGTTTCCCGAGTCGTCGGCCAAAGAGGTCAAGAAGCAGATCGTGAAGGGCCGTGAGGTCATCAAGAAGCACACGGGCGTGGAGACCAACTGGCTCAGGCCGCCCTACGGCGCGATGGATGCCGCCGCCTGGAAGATCGCGAAGAAGACCGGCTCGAAGGTCGTGCGGTGGACGGTGGACAGCGAGGACTGGCGCAAGCCGGGCTACAAGAAGATCGTCAAACGCGTGGTCAAACGGGTCAAGCCGGGCTCCGTTGTGCTCTTCCACGATGGCGGCGGCGATCGGCGGCAGACCATCAAGGCGCTGCCTTCGATCATCAAGCAGCTGAAGAAGAAGGGCTACACCTTCGTCACCGTCGAGCAGCTCTACGCGGTGCGCGAAGACGCTGAGAAGCGCTCGAAAGAGGCGAGTGCTGCGGCAGCGGCGAAGAAGGCGGCCCAGAAGCCCGCGACCGAGACGACTCCCGCTACCGCGCCCTGATCACCCGCGTGGGGGTGACCACGGCGTGGAGGCGTACGTCGTGGGCCTCGGCGGGGATGGCTGCGAGCACCTGTTCGTCGTAGGCGACCCCGATGCGTGCGCAGCCGTGGGGGAGTAGCGGCAGCAGGCGGTCGTAGTAGCCGCCCCCGTAACCCAGACGCCAACAGCCCTCGTCGAACGCGACGCCGGGAACGATGACCGCGTCGATGGCATCGAAGGGCACTCGCGGGGCGTCCGGCGGTGGCTCGGTGAGGCCGAACGGCCCGGGCAGGAGCACCGCGTCATCATCGGCGATGTGCAGGCCAAGCATGCCCGGCGCCTCGATGCGCGGATACGCGATGGTCACGCCGCGTGCCTGGAGCATGGCGAGCACCGCAGCCGGGTCGATCTCCTCGGTGGTGGCTCGGTAGCCGCACACGACGCGCGCGGTGGCCAGTTCGGGCATGGCGATGAGATTCGCGGCGAGAGCCTGGGCGGCGTCGAGGCACACCTCAAGGTCGAGCGCGGAGCGTGCCGCTCGCGCATGCTCTCGAACGGCCTGTTTGGCCGCGAGAACGGCCTCACGGGCGGTGTCATCGGACGGGCACATCCTAGAGAACCCCCAGCCACTGCAGGATCTGCATCCCGAACAGCATGACCGTCAACACGATCACCGTGATGATGGTCCCCCAAGCCAGCGTGTTCTGCCAGCGGTTGTTGATGTGCTTACCCATGATGCGCCGGTCGTTGATGAGCCGGACCATGAAGATGAGCATGAACGGCAGCAATATACCGCCGATGGTCTGTGACAGGACCATGACCGTGATCAGCGGGATCGACGGCAACAAGACGATCGCCGCTCCCGCGAAGATGACGAAGGTGTAGATGGCGTTGAACGCGGGAGCCTCGGCCCATGTGCGGTCGATGCCTCGCTCCCACCCGAAGGCCTCGGTGATGGCGTAGGCGGCGGTAAGGGGGAGCACGCTCGCGGCGAGCAGTGAAGCGCCGAACAGCCCTGCGGCGAACAGGGCGCTCGCGTATCTTCCCGCCACCGGTGCCAACGCGGCCGCGGCCTGCTCGGCACTGGTGATCTCTATGCCCTGCGGGTACAGGACGGTTCCGGTGGTGATGATGATGAACCACGCGACAAGGCTCGCGGCGATCACACCGGCGATGGCATCGACGCGCTGGTTGGGCAGGTCCTTGAGGCCCATGCCCTTGTCGACCACGTTGCTTTGCGCGAAGAACTGCATCCACGGAGCGATGGTCGTGCCGATGGCCGCGATCACCAGTGCGATGAAGGGGACGGTGGGCCGGAACTGCGGAATGAGCGTCGCGCGGGTCACCTGGGCCCAGTCCGGCTTCGCCATGAACGCGGCGACCACGTAGAGAATGAAGACGCCCGACATCGCGAGCAGTACCTTTTCGACCTTTCGGAAGTCGCCGCGCACCACAAGCAGCCACACGCCGAACGCCGCGAGCGGAACCGAGAGGTAGCGCGAGATGCCGAACAGCTCGAGAGCCGCGGCGATGCCGGCGAACTCGGCGACGGATGTCGCGGTGTTGCTCACGAGCAGCGCGAGCATCGCGAACATGGTGGACCTGATGCCGAACCGCTCGCGGATGAGTGACGAGAGCCCCTTGCCGGTGACGCAGCCCATGCGGACGGCCATCTCCTGCACCACCGCCAACGCGAAC
This sequence comes from uncultured Eubacteriales bacterium, assembly GCA_964467305.1. Lineage (GTDB taxonomy): Bacteria > Actinomycetota > Coriobacteriia > Anaerosomatales > PHET01 > CAVPCY01. The sequence continues at coordinate 2,532 of CAYXQU010000135.1, read as the reverse complement.
GCCATGACAAGGATCATCCACAGCGTTGAGTAGCCGAAGCTGGCACCTGCCACTGAGTAGGTGGTCACACCGCCGGCATCGTTACCCGCCATTGCGGTGATGATGCCCGGCCCGGCCACCGCCAGCAGGGCGAAGAGTCGGACGCGGTGACCCCCTCGCTTGGTAGCGGCGCCGGTCACGCGATCAGGCTCCTGCGACCATCGTGATGACGTAGCCGCCGGCGACCGCCAGCCCCAGGTAGACCGCGGTGCCCACGACCATCATGAGCAGCCCGAGGGCGGTGCCGGATACGCGCTTCTCGGCGTCTGCGCGCTGCTTGGCGAACTGGGTGACCCACACGCCCGCGATCGCGACCACGATCACGGCGAGCGTGGTCACGGCACCAAAGACCGCGGCGACCACCTCTTGCGAGCTCACGAGCTCGACCGCTGCCGAGGTGAACACGCCTGCGACCACGCCGAACGCCACGCCCAGGAGTCCGTCTCGAACCACCCGGCGCCAGACGGGCGCGAGCTCGTCGCCTACCTCGATCACCTCGGCGATCGAGCGCTGCGAGACATCCTCGGCGATCCGAAGCGGCAGCGGGAGGAACACCAGCGCGGGCAGCAGGAGCGTCGACCAGGGGCCGGCGGTCGCCTCGCGCAGAAGGGCGAGCGCGCCCACCGCGATCACCGCCCACGTGAGAAGCCAGGTGCTGCGACGGCCGAACCACCACCAGATGCCGGTAGCCAGCCCGCGCTTCTCGGGATTGCCGGTGGCCAGCGCGAGGTCCTCGGCGGACTCTTCTTCGAGCACGTCGAGTGCGTCGTCGACGGTCACGATGCCAAGGATGCGGCCCTGCTCGTCGATCACAGGCAGGGCGAGCAGGTCGTACTTGCTCATCTGCTCGGCGACATCTTCCTGGTCATCGTCAGGGCTTGCGGTGAACAAGTCGCGCTCGGCGATCTGCGCCACGGTGGTGTCGGGTGCGGAAAGCAGCAGGTCCCGAAGCGAGATGACACCGTTGAGATGCCGGTCACCTTCAACCACGTAGACGTAGTAGATGCTCTCGTGCTCGGCGGATTCTGCGCGCAGGTGCTCGATCACCTCATGGACCGTCATGCTCTCGGTGACGGTGGTGATCTCAGGCGTCATGATGCCGCCGGCGGTCTTCTCCTTGTAGCCCAGGAGCCCGCGGATCACACCGGCGTCTTCGACGCCCATCAGGCGCAGCAGCCGCTCCGCCTTGTCGTAGGGCAGGTCGCCGATGATGTCGGCGGCGTCATCCGGGTCCATCTCGGCGAGCAGGTCTGAAGCGCGGCGCTCGGAGAGGTCGTCGATCACGTCGGCCTGGAACTCGTCTTCGAGTTCCGAGATCGTCTCGGCGGCACGCTCGTTGTCGAGGTGCGTGAAGACCGCGGCGCGCTGGGCAGCGGTGAGCTGTTCGAGGATGTCTGCGACGTCTGCGGGATGCAGCTCGTGGAGGCGCTTGTGGGTGACGGACAGCTTGACTTGCGACAGGTCGCGGTCGAGCAGGTCCATGTAGTTCCACGCGATGATCGTCTCGGGAAGACCGGCACGCACGAGTCGGGCCAGACGGTCGACCGCGCGCTCGAGCGCCGGCGAGATGCCCCGCAGGACTCCGCGCAGACCCACCTCGGCACCAAGAAGACGCAGCTGGTTGCGTGACTCCGAGAGCTTGAGGTCGTTTACGCGGACGACCTTCATGCCCTGGGTGTCGACGATCTGCTTGTTGAGCAGGTCTCGGTGGAGCAGTACCTCGTCGGGCTGCAGGTAGCTGAAGCGGATCTCCGGCGCGGGGACGTTGAGGCGGATCTCCTCCTCGCCCAGCGTGTCGACGTACTTGCGCCACGACAGCATGAACGGGGTCTTGTCGGGACCCAGGAAGGCAAGCGACGTCACACGCGGGAAGACCTCGCCGGTGGCGATGGCGATGTCGTTGATGGTGCCGATCTCGGTGCCGGTCGCGTCGACGACGGGCTTGCCGAGCATCTGCGAGAGGTAGAACATGGCGCTCCTCCGATGCGGCGCGGGGTGGGTGGCGCGTCGAGGCGCGACGCGCACGAGCCCCCGTTCCGGTGGCTACGTACATGGCGGCGGTCGGTCCCCCGAGCACCCCGCCGTGGTACGGCATGAAGGAGCGCGGAGGGCCTACGGACTGTGAGGTTTCACGTAGGTCCTGATCTCTGGGCTACAGGTCATGACGGCGCGACGTAGGCGCGGTTCGGGGCGGTGGTGCATACAAAAACCCCTGCGTCCGATTGCGGACCAGGGGCATGGCGGTGGCGCACTGCTGCGCAGCCGGCTCGCTGCGCACTGCCCCCTCGAAGCGGCACCGTGTCGCACGAGTCGCACCGCTCACATCCCTCGTCTGTGGATTTGGCACTGTTCGACGTAGGGCGCGCGACGCGTGGTGTCGTCGACGCAGCGGGGTCGTGCCCCGCCTGCGGTATCCGGTCGCGCGAAGCGCCGGACCGCGAGCCCAGCCACCTTAGCCTTCGCCTTAAGCCGGCGAGGGCTGTTCTACCCATT
>CAYXQU010000134.1:0-5282 GCA_964467305.1 uncultured Eubacteriales bacterium | reverse complement strand
TCGTTACTGCTGTCGCCGGTCCAGCAGTAGAACAGATCGGCGAACGTCTCCCCCGCCCCCGGCACCACGTTATCGAAGCGCACCGCCTTCTCGAGTGCTCGCAGCATCGAGGTGGGGTCTTTGAGCAGCAGCATCCCTTCGGCATCGCCCTTCTCGGCGGCTCGAAGATGACGGCGGCGCTGCAGGAACGCGAAGGTCTCGCCCACCAGCGCGAGAGCGAAGCCAAACAAGACCACCGGGACGCTGAACGACGAGGGGCTGATCTCCCCGATGATCTCGCGGTCCATGCGCTCGTTCTGCGCCTCCAGGTTGCGGCTGCGCCACGCATTGAGCGGCCACATGAGGGAGGCGACGCCCGTATCGACGATGGTGTCGCCGGCCGCTAGCCGGGCCATGAGGTTCGCGAACACCGCACGTTGCTCATCGACCGAAAGCTTGTCGACAAGCCCCCGCGTCACCCCAAGCACCGCACGCCTCCGGTGCGCCGAGAAGACGAATGCGTTGACGGTGGAGTTCTCGATCAGGTGGAAACTGGGCGCCATGGGCAGACCTGCGGCGATCGCCATGTCCTTGAGCGCCATCTTGGAATCGATGAGCTCGCCTTTGGGAACGAGTGTCGCTCCCAGCCGCACGAGCAGCCACTTCTCGGAGCGCGCGAGCGTCCACAGTGCCCACGCCAGTGCCACCACGCCCATGATCAGGCTGAAGTAGCTGAACAGCACGCCTGGTCCCGCCCGCACCGCCGAGCGCAGCAGCCCCACCTGGCCCAGCTCGGCGAGGACCACGAGCGATGCACAGCCCGCGAAGATGAAGAAGATCGCGTCGAAGACGATGACGACCGCGATCACGAACAGCGCGACGTAGGCCGCGAGCTTCAGCCGGTTGGTATCGACGCGATCCCACAGCGGCTCGCGCCTGCGCACGTCCGGACGCCCGGCCACCGGGATGGGTTCGTCAAGCTTCCGGCGTGGCATGAGAGCTCTTCCCTACTTGAATCGTGACTCGAGTTCGGCGGCGAGGTCGTCTGGGGTCAGCCCCCAGCGCGCAAGCACCACCAGCAGATGATAGACGAGGTCAGCCGACTCGTAGCGCAGCTGGTCTGCATCGGCATCTTTGGCCGCCATGATGACCTCACCGGATTCCTCGGCGATCTTCTTGAGCAGCTTGTCCTCCGGGCCCGACAGCAGCCGTGCGGTGTAGGACGACTCGGGGTCAGCTGAGCGCCGGGACTCGATCGTCTCCCACAGCGCGTCGACGACTGCACCCAGCTCCCGCGGGGCCGCACCGTCTTGCGAGCTACTCATCGCAGCCCGCCCCCTTGGCCAGCGACGCCATGTGCGGATAGAGCTGCCGGTAGAAGCACGACCGCTCGTTGGTGTGACACGCGCCCGGCCCGTGCTGCGTCACCTTCACAAGCAGGCAGTCCGCGTCGCAGTCGTAGCGGATCTCGTGCACGTCTTGGGTGTGCCCGGAGCTCTCACCCTTCATCCAGTACTTCTGGCGACTGCGACTCCAGAACCACGTCTTGCCGGTCTCGAGGGTCTCGATGAGCGACTCGCGGTTCATGTAGGCGACCATGAGGACTTCGCCGTTCTCGGCGTCTTGGATCACCGCGGGGATGAGCCCGTCGGCGTCGTACTTCATCTCGTCGACCCCAAGAAGGTCGCGCTCTCGATCAGACATCGGTTCGCTCCTGTTCCGCGTTCAGGCGCACCGGGATTCCGGCAGCCGCCATGTGTTGCTTGACCTGCTCCACCGTGAACGTGCCGAAGTGGAATACGCTCGCCGCGAGCACGGCATCGGCGTCGGCCTCGATGACGACCTCGGCGAAGTGGTCGAGCTCACCCGCACCGCCGCTGGCGATCACGGGCACGTTGACCGCACGGGTCACCGCGCGGGTCAGGTCGATGTCGTAGCCGTCCTTGACCCCGTCGCAGTCCATGCTGGTGAGCAGGATCTCGCCGCTGCCCAGTCGCTCGGCCTCGGCGGCCCACTTCACCGCATCGAGCTCGGTGTTGATGCGCCCGCCGTTGATGAATACCTCCCACCGAGCAGGACTCGAGCCCGGCACCCTGCGCGCGTCGATCGCAGTGACGATACACTGCGCACCGTAGATGCCGGCCGTGTGGGTGATCAGCTGAGGGTCGCGCACCGCAGCGCTGTTGAGCGAGACCTTGTCGGCACCGGCCTTGAGCATCGCGCGGATGTCGGCGGCCGAGCGCATGCCGCCCCCTACAGTGTAAGGGATGAAGCACTCCTCGGCGGTCCGAGAGGCGACGTCGAGCATGCTGGGCCGCTCCTCGTGGCTCGCGGTGATATCGAGGAACACGACCTCATCGGCACCCGCCTTGTCGTAGATCGCCGCCATCTCGACCGGGTCACCGGCGTCACGCAGGTTCACGAAGTTGACGCCTTTGACCACGCGGCCCTCGTGGACATCGAGGCAGGGAATCACCCGCTTCATCAGCATGCTAGTACTCCCCCCGCGCCGCGCGGATGGCGTGCTTGAGCTTGAAGGCGCCTTCGTAGATCGCGCGACCGGTGATCGCACCTTCCACGACGTCCGGGCCCAATGCAGCGAGCGCCGCGAAGTCATCGAGCGTCGATACGCCACCACTGGCGATCACGGGGAAGCCCGCCGTCTCGGCGATCTGCTCGTAGGCGTCGACGTTGACGCCGGTCTGCATGCCGTCACGGGAGATGTCGGTGTAGACGAGGTGGCGGATGCCCAGATCGCGAAGCTCGGCGACGAGTTCGGCTGCCGGTGTCGAGGTGCCCTCGCGCCAGCCTTCGACCGCCACCATCCCGTCGCGGGCGTCGATTCCCGCCGTCACAGCGTCGCCGAAGCGCTCGACCGCGTCTCGCACGAAGTCGCGATCGGTGGCGAGCTTGGTACCCAGCACCATCCTGCTGACGCCCGCAGCGGCCAGTCGCGACATCGTCTCGAGCGTCCGGATCCCGCCGCCGGTCTGGATGGGGAGTCCCACCTCGGCGGCTATGCGTTCCACCACACCGATGTTGCCCGGGACTCCGTCGCGGGCGCCGTCGAGATCGACCACGTGCACCCATTCGGCACCCTGCTCGGCGAAGCTCGCCGCCTGGGCCACGGGGTCCTCGTTGTAGACCGTGACGCGGTCGTAGTCACCTTGGGCCAGACGCACGGCCTTGCCGCCCAGGATGTCGATTGCGGGAAAGACGATCACGCACGTGCCCCTTCCACGATGGAGCCGAAGTTCGAAAGCAGCCGAAGCCCTGCCGATGAGGACTTCTCGGGGTGGAACTGGATAGCGTAGACGTTGCCCGCCTGCACCGCCGCGGCAAAACGGATGCCGTAGCTCGTGGAGCCGATGATCACCGAGTCGTCGGCAGGCACGAGGCGGTAGCTGTGCACGAAGTAGAACGCGGTCGACTCCGGGATGCTTGCGAACAGCGGGCTCTCCCGCGGGTACTCGACGGTGTTCCAACCGATGTGTGGCACCTTCACGCCGCCGGGCAGTCGCTCGCACGTGCCCGGAATCAGCCCAAGGCCGGCCCACTCGCCGTCTTCGTAACCCACGTCAGCCAGCATCTGCATCCCCAGGCAGATGCCCAGAAACGGCGTGCCCGCGGCGATCTTGCGACGCATCACATCTTCGACGCCCGAGTCGCGCAGGTGGGCCGCAGCATCGCGAAACGCGCCCACACCCGGCAAGACGATGCCGTCAGAGCGCTCGATCACGTCGGCGTCTCCGGTGACGACTGCATCTGCCACGCCCGCGTGCTCGAACCCCTTCTCGACGCTGCGCAGGTTGCCCATCTTGTAGTCGACGATCGCGATCACAGCGACCCCTTCGTGGACGGCACGCCCGAGACACGGGAGTCGAGCGCCACGGCCGCACGCAACGCGCGGGCTGCCGCCTTGAACGCAGCCTCGACGATGTGGTGGCTGTTGTCGCCGGCGAAGGAGCGGATGTGCAAGGTGATTCCGGCGTTGGCGGCGAGCGCGATGAAGAACTCCTTGGCCAGCGTGGTGTCGAAGGTGCCGATGATCTCGATGGGCAGCTCGACCGCGTAGTGCAGCTGGCCGCGCCCGCTGATGTCGACCGCGCCGAAGACGAGCGCCTCGTCCATGGGAACCGCGGCGTCGCCGAATCGCGTGATGCCGGCCTTGTCTCCCAGCGCCTGAGCGATCGCCTGCCCCAACACGATCCCCACGTCCTCGACCGTGTGATGCGCGTCGACCTCGGTGTCGCCGGATGCCCTCACGGTGAGGTCGAACGTCGCGTGCCGCCCGAAGGCGTCAAGCATGTGGTCGAAGAACGGCACGCCGGTGTCGATGCTGGTCACCCCGGTGCCGTCGAGATCCACGGTAAGCTTGATGTCGGTCTCACCGGTCTTTCGGCTCAGAGTCGCTTCGCGGCTCATCTCGTCACGCCCTCTCGTCATACGCCGGCCCGATGGCGGTTGGCTGTCGCCTTCTCACCGAAGTGCTCCGCAGCCCTGCGGCCGGTGAGCACCTCGTCGATCGCCTGCAAGAACCGCTCGTTCTCCTCGGCGGTACCCACGGTCACCCGCAGACAACCCTCGAGTCCAAGGCTGCGCGAGAAGTCACGGATGAGCACCGAGTGCGAATGCAGCAGATCGCGCCACACCGCGCTGGCGTGCTCGACTCTGAACAAGACGAAGTTCGCCTCGCTGGGATAAACATCGACGCCGGGGATCAGAGACAGCCCGTGGATGATGCGGTCGCGCTCCCGGATGATGTCGCTGATCTGCTGCTCGAAGACCATCCGCTCGCGAAACACCGTCGATGCGACCCACTGGCTGAAGGCATCCACCGAGTAAGGCTGGCGCACCTTCATGAGTTCGCGCACGACATCTGCGTGTCCCAGAAGGTAGCCGATGCGCAGCCCTGCCAGCGAGAACGCCTTGGAAAACGTCCGCAGCAGCACCAGGTTGGGGTGGCGCAGCATGTGTGGACGCATGGTGTGGCGGCTGAACTCGAAGTACGCCTCGTCGACCATGACGATGGCATCTGACGCCGAGAGCAGCTCGATCAGGAACGACTCGTCGGTCAGCCCGCCTGTGGGGTTGTTGGGGTTGGCGATTATCACGATGTCGATGTCACCCTCGCGCACCCGATCGAGCACCGCCTGGGTGTCGATGGAGAAGTCATCGAGTCGCGGGATCTGCACGATGCCGGTCCCCGTGGTCGCGGCGTCGATCGAGTACATCGAGAACGTGGGCGGCGTGTCCAGGATGGTGCGCCCCGGGCCTCCCCAGGCGAGCAGCAGGTTGAAGAT
>CAYXQU010000133.1:0-5326 GCA_964467305.1 uncultured Eubacteriales bacterium | reverse complement strand
ACAGCCTACCAGTACGCCGAAGGGTCAGTCGGCCTTGAACAGCAGCAGCACCGTCGTGCCGGGTCTGACCAGGGTGCCTCCACCGGGCAGCTGACGGACCACCACGTTCGGATCCGGAGACTTCACGTCCCTCACGAAGCCGTCACCGCGCAGGTTGGCGTTGGTCAGCTCACCGAGTGCGCGCTCGATGTCGAGACCGGAAACGTCCGGCACGAGGGCAGCACCCTGTGGCGCCTCCCCCGCCGAGACACCCACCGCAACAGGTCGGCCGGTGAGCCACTCCGTGCTGGGTGATGGCAACTGGTCGATCACCGTGCCTGCGGGCTGCCTGGCATCGAACAGCTCAACGGCGACCGGCTCGTACAGCTCCTCCGCAAGGTCGGTGAGCGCCAGCGCCAGAGGCTCACCGCGTACGTCTGGAACCGGGAGTCTTTGCGGGGACACCGCGACGGTGATCTCGACCGACGAGCCTCGCGGGACCTCGACTCCAGGAGCCGGATCCTGCTCGAGGATGCGGTCGGGCCCCACCGCGTTTGTCGCCACCAATCCCGGATCAGTGAGCTGGAGACCCATGGACTCGAGCAGGTCGGTGGCCTCTTCTCGGTGGATCCCTCGCAACTGGGGTACCTGTGTGGGCCGGAATGCCAGCCAAGCCCGGGCGATTCCGCACAGAGCGACCGCCGCAACGACCATAGCGACAGCGGCGATGCGCATCGCGGGACTCCGGGTGGCCACTACCCCTCGAACCTCACCAGGCCGGTGCCCTCGACGATCTCGCCGATCTCCCACACGGTCTCGCCGGCCTCGCGCAGCTTGACGGCGGCAGCCGGCGCGTGGGACGGATCGAGCACGATCGCGAAGCCCACGCCCATGTTGAACGTTTTGTACGCCTCATCGGCGGGAAGCGCCGCCGCCTCGATCACCGTCTGGATGACCCGAGGAACCGGCCAGGAGCCGCGCGCGATAACGGCGTCGCAGCTGGAGGGCAGAACGCGGTCGAGGTTCTCGGTGATGCCTCCGCCGGTGATGTGCGCCATCGCGTGGACCGGCGTACCGCCGCGCAACAGCTCGAGCACCGACTTCACGTAGAGCCGCGTTGGCGTGAGCAGCGCCTCGCCCAGCGTCTTGCCGCCCAGGTCGACTCGGGGCAGCGCGAGCTCCGCCTCGCGCCCATCGACAACCGCACGCCGCACCAGCGAGAAGCCATTCGAGTGCACGCCGCTCGACGCGAGGCCCAGCACCACGTCTCCGGGTTTGACCTCTTCGCCCGTGATCATCTTGGGCCGGTCGACCACGCCCACGCAGAAGCCGGACAGGTCGTAGTCGTCCGGGTCCATGGTGCCGGGGTGCTCGGCCATCTCGCCGCCGATGAGCGCGCAGCCGGACTGGCGGCACCCTTCGGCGATGCCGCTCACGATCGCAGCCATGCGCTCGCTGTCGAGCTTGCCCACAGCGACGTAGTCGAGGAAGAACAGCGGCTCGGCGCCGGACACCAGGATGTCGTTCGCGCACATCGCCACGAGGTCGATGCCCACGGTGTCATGGCGGTCGAGCAGCTGCGCGAGCTTGAGCTTGGTGCCCACGCCGTCGGTCCCGCTCACCATGACCGGGTCGTCCATCTCTTTGAACGCCGCTGCCGAGAACAACCCGCCGAACCCTCCGATGTCCCCGATCACCTCGGAACGGTACGTCGAGCGCACCTGCTCGCGGATCGCCTCGACGGCACGCGCCCCTTCGGCGGTGTCGACGCCGGCGTCGCGATAGGTGACGGGCTTGGGTGTGTCTGAGGTCATGGTGGCTCCGGGATCGAAGTCGTCGTATGGGCCAGCGACGCGATCGGCTCGCCGCGTGCGGGGCCTTCCGCTTGGATTCTATCGCACGAGCGTCGCCACAAGCCCTGAGACCGTCACGCTCACCACGATCGCGGCGAGCCAGCCGGTGCCTATGGTGACCCGACGCCCCACGAACGCCCCGGCCCACGCAGGTAGCGCGTACGCCGCTCCGGCCCCCACGAGCGCCCACGTGGCGATCGCGATCCAGTTCGCGGCCGGCGACAGCGCGGGCATGAGAGCGCCAGCCCCATCGGCGAGATCGCGTGCCGAGGCGATGACGCGTGTCCCGTCACCCAACACCCACCCGAAGCCGAGCAGGGCGATTCCAAAGGCCGTACGCCCGGGGTGAGCGCGCCGCGCGCACAGCGCGGCCGCCACCGCCGCGAACGCACCGGCAAAGATGGGGTTGTATGCGCCGGCGAGCGAGAGACCGGCAGACAGAGCGGCGACGTACTCGCTCACTCGTTGTACGCCCTCTGCGCTCCCTTGGGGATCACGGCGTCTTCAAGACGACCGGCGTCGGGGCGCTTGGGCAACGAGTAGCCCCACTGCTCGGTGAGCGCAGACATGGTCGCCGCGCGTTCGTAGTCGCGCTTCTCGGCCTCTGTGGGCTTCGCGGCGGCACCGTTGGCCACCCGAAGCGCACTGCCGTCCTCGAAACCCAGCTGCGGCAGGAACGCCACACGCCCATTGATGAACGCGCCTGCCGGGAAGTGACCGCGCGTGATGACGAGCGGGTCGGCGGGCAACGCGAAGACGCTGCGGCCCAGATGGGGGGTCTCGGACATGTCGACACCCGTGAGGTCGGCGACGGTGGGGGCGACATCGGCAAGCCCCACAGGCTCCTCGATCGCCCCGCCCACGGTCTGGCCGGGCAGGTGGACGATCAGCGGCACCTTCTGGCGATCGACGATGGTGTACTGCCTGCCCAACAGCCCCTCAACGATCTGCTTGTCGACGCCGAAGAGCTCGAGCTCCTTGATCGCCTGGTGGTCGCCGTAGACGATAATGATCGACTCGTCGTAGAGGCCGGTCTCGCGCAGCCAGTCAAGGAACTGGCCCACTGCCATGTCCGCGTAGCTGATCGCGCTGACCCAGTCGGCCGCGCGGTTGCCGTGAAGCTGCTCGGGGACCTTGACCGGGCAGCGCTCGAACGGCACGTGATCGAAAGGAGCGTGAGACGACATGGTCACCAGGTTGATGTAGAGCGGTTTTCCCCTGGCCAGCTCATCGGTGATGATGTCTTGAGCCGCCGAGAAGAACGCCTCGTCGGACACGCCGCGATACAGCGTGTCGTTGTTGCCGATGAGATCGCGGTCGTAGAACTTGTCGAAGCCCAGTGCCGGGTAGAGCTCCTTGCGGTTCCAGAACTCCACGTCGTTGCCGTGAAGGGTGATCGAGCGGTACCCCTTCTGGGAGAGCAGCCGCGGCATCCCGGGGATCTCACGATCCGCATACTCGATGACCGCCGCCTTGCCGTGCGGCTGGAGCAGCGACGTGTTCACCGTGAACTCGCTGTCTGAGGTGTTGCCCACCCCACTTTGCGAGAACGCGTTCGTGCAGATCCAGCTGTCCTCCACCATCTTGTTGAGGTTGGGCGTGATCTCCTGCGAGTCGAAGTACGCACCGTACGCGAGCGACTGCAGCGCCTCGACCTGGATCAGAATCACGTGCTTGCCGGCGTAAGCGCCGCTTGCCACGCCTTCACGCCGTGCCGAGGAGACCGGCGTCCGCAGCTCCTCAATGCGTCCTTGCACAAGCGCCCCGGGAGAGAGTTCCTTCTCCTTCTCCTGTTCGGTGGGCTCGATCTTCTCGACGGGCTGCTCGGCGGCCTCGGCCCGGACGAACGAGGCCACCTGGTAGGCGCCCAGTCCGCGGTGGGTCGCGACCGCGATGCTGTCGACCGCCGAAGGGATGCGCGCCACGACTGTGACCTGCACGATGGCGAGCACCAACGCGAGGCCCCCCACGACCGCCACCCACCCCCGCCGAGACGGCCGCGGATTCTCAAACGAATCCAGATCGCTGGCCCACAGCCCGATGAGGGGGATGTCGAGCACGTAGAGCAGGTCGATGGGATGAATGAGCTTGGCGACCATGTCGAGCACTTCGCCCACCTGCCCGGCGGCCTTGAGCGTGCTGGGATCGATGACCTGGTCGAAGGCGCGCACGTAGAGCAGGTTCAGATACATGATCGCGCCCACACCCAGGTAGGCGAAGAACGTCACCAGGGGGCGACGCTTCCGGGGAAGCAGGTCGACGGCGCACAAGAACACGACCGGGATCGCCACCTCCAAGGCGATGCCCAGAGGGATGTCGGACGCACCAAGCCCCAGAACACGCGTCAGGACCGCCTTGCTCACCGCAAGGGCGAGGATCGTGATCAGGAAGGAGTCGCTACGCGCCATCTTCATCAGCAGCAGCTTTCGAGCGCCATCTTTCCGCTCCGCACGCTCTCGGGAATCTGGATGGGGTACTTGCCATCGAAACACGCGAGACAGAAGGCGTCTTTAGGGGCTCCTGTGGCTTCGACCATGGCGTCAAGCGACAGGTACGCAAGTGAGTCGGCACCGATGAACTCGGCGATCTCTTCGACGGATTTCTGCGACCCGATGAGCTGCTCTTGCGTGTCGGTGTCGATTCCGTAGAAGCACGGCCAGGCGACGGGAGGCGACGTGATGCGCATGTGGACTTCGGCGGCGCCCGATTCCCGCAGCAAGGCGACAAGCTTCTTCGTGGTGTTACCCCGCACGATGGAGTCGTCGACAACCACGAGGCGCTTGCCCTTGATGGCGTGCTTGAGCGGATTCAGCTTGAGCCTGATGCCTTGCTGGCGCAAGGTCTGCGACGGCGAGATGAACGTGCGGCCCACGTAGCGGTTCTTGGCCAGCCCCTCTCCATACGGGAGGCCGGCCTCGTGAGCGAAACCTGTCGCGGCCGGGATCCCGGAGTCCGGGACTCCCATGACGAAGTCGGCATCGGCCGGCGCTTCGCGAGCCAGCGCTTCACCCATGCGGCGGCGCGCCTCGTAGAGCGTGCAGTCGAGGATCTCGCTGTCCGGGCGTGCGAAGTACACGAACTCGAACATGCACAGCGAGAGCTTCTCGGCAGGCACGGCCTGGAACCACTCGACACCGGCGTCAGAGACCTTCAGGCCCTCACCGGGGGCGACTTCGCGGATGAGCTCGGCACCCACGATATCAAGCGCACAGGTCTCGCTGGCGACCACATGGCCGCGGTCGTCAGGCAGCTTCCCCAAGACGAGCGGACGCACGCCATAGGGGTCACGGAACGCGTAGAGCGCTTCCTCGGTGACCAGCACGACCGCGTAGGCACCGCTGATGAGCTTCATGGTCTCTGCGATGCCGTCTCGGATGTGATGGCGCTCCTGCGTGAAGGCGCCGATGAGCGTCGCGATGACCTCTGAGTCGGTCGTGGATCGGAACCGCAGTCCGCGGCCCTTGAGCTCTTCTCTCAGTTCGTGGGTGTTGACG
>CAYXQU010000132.1:0-5367 GCA_964467305.1 uncultured Eubacteriales bacterium | reverse complement strand
CCGCACAGCTGGACCGCTGCCGCTGCCGCCATCGCCGCCGCCGATCCGATCTCCGCCTGGCAGCCCCCGGCCGCCCCCGACAGCGTCGCGCGCGAAGCGATGACGCCACCTATCGCACCAGCGGCGAACAGCGCATCCACCAGCTGCTGATCTGTCGCGCCACGGTTCTCGGCCACCGCCAGCACCACAGCCGGAAGCACGCCCGACGCCCCGCCGGTGGGTGCGGCCACCACGCGGCCCATCGAGGCGTTGACCTCGCCGGTCGCGACCGCTCCCGCGATGGCTGCCGAGAAGATCCCGCCAACGGGTCCTGCGACCGATCCGGCGATGCGTGCTGCATCACCGCCAACCAGCCCCGAACGTGAACGTGGTCGTCCATCGAGGCCTGCCGCGATCGCATCGCGCATGACCTCGAGCGTCGCCATCATGCGCGCGTCGAGCTCCGAGGCCGTCACGCCGGTCTGCTCGGTCTCCAGCGCTCGCGCCGCGGCACCCAGGCTCCCGTGGGTCCGGCTTGCGTCGAGCAGTTCGGCGAAAGAAGCGTAGGCCACGAAGAATCCTCCCGATCAGGCACATAGGCATCTCTTGCGGCACACCGTTGGTGATGGGCCGAGAGCCAGTATCGCATGGCGCCGTCGCCGGTCACGAACCGGCTGGACCGCGCCTGCCCTTGACTATGCGCATGGAGGGGACTAGTATTCACGTAGAAACAGAATTAGTATGTACTAATGTATCGCTGCCGACTGAGATTCGGCGAGCCGCACAAGGAGAGTCACCGATGGCCGAACTCGACAAGCAGGTCCCCGAGAATCCCGCCTGCGAGACCTGCGCTCTGAGTGGTGTCCGCAAGGGCGACTTGCTCGAGATCATCTCGGTGGACGACGACCACGCCCGCATCCAGGCGCTCAGGTTCGGCATGTCGCAAGGCGCCTGCGTTGAGTGCATAACACGGATCCCTGCAGGTCCCATTGTGATCAAGCGCGGGCGTCAGGAGATCGCGGTGGGTCGTTCGCTCGCCGATCGCATCCGGGTTCGCCACCGTCACAACGGCCATCACCGCAACGAACACTAGCTTCTTCTGGCCGGTCGATCTCGCGTCACACGCTTCGGCCCGGCAACAGTCCGAACGTCCAAGCACCGAGGAGTAACTCTATGTCCCGTGGATCCGAGACCCGCGGCGTTGACGCGACGTGTCACTCTCACCCATCCGGCACCCAGGCTCGCGAAGGCGTCCAGACGGTCGTCTTGGCGGGCAACCCGAACGTTGGTAAGTCGGTCGTCTTCGCCGCGTTCACCGGCACCTACGTGGACGTTTCCAACTTCCCGGGCACTACCGTCGAACTCATGCGGGGCCACTTCGGTGATATCGACGTGGTGGACACGCCGGGCGTCTACGGCGTTTCCAGTTTCAACGATGAGGAGCGCGTGGCTCGCGACATCATCATGACCGGCGACGTTGTGGTCAACGTGGTCGATGCCGTGCATCTGGAGCGCGATCTGTTCTTGACGCTGCAGCTCGTGGACATGGGCAAGCGCATGGTCGTCTCGCTCAACATGGCAGATGAAGCCCGCAAGCGGGGGCTTGGAATCGATCGCGACCTGCTCGAAGATCTGCTCGGCGTACCGGTCGTCGAGACCGTCGCCGTCGAAGGCAAGGGTATCGACGAGCTCAAGGCGGCGATCCATTGCGCACGCGTGGGTCGCTCCGATCACGAGCTTGAGTCCGAGCTTGTCGAGATGGCCGCGCGCGTGGGAACGCGCGCCGAGGCGCTCATGGTGCTTGAGGGCGACGAGGTCGTCAGCGAGCGTCATGGTATCGCCCCGGGCGATCGCCGAGACGCTATCTACCTGCGCCGTCGCGACCGCGTCAACGACATCTGCGGTCACGTGGTCTCCGAGACCACGCAGGGCGCGTCGTTCTCGGCGAGGCTCTCGCAGTGGATGATGCATCCGCTCACCGGCGTTCCCATGCTGCTGGGCCTGCTCTACCTGATGTGGGTTGTTCTGGGAGTGTGGGTCGCCGGCGGCGTGGTAGGCATCCTCGAGGAAGAGATCATGCTTGGCTACTGGACGCCGTTCATCGAGCGCCTCGTGGGCTCGCTGTTCGCGCCGGGTTCGGCACTCTACACGATACTGGCCGGCGAGTTCGGCGTGCTCACCATGACGCCCACGTACCTGATCGGCGTGATCCTGCCGCTGGTCGCCGGCTTCTACCTGCTGCTTGCGGTGCTGGAGGACTCCGGCTACCTGCCGCGCATCGCCGCGCTCACCGATCGGTCGCTGACCGCGGTGGGGCTCAATGGACGCGCGATCATCCCGCTGATCCTGGGCTTGGGGTGCGTCACCATGGGAACACTCACCACGCGCATCCTGGGCTCCAAGCGCGAGCGCTTCATCGCCACAGCGCTCATGGCAATCGCGGTGCCCTGCTCGGCTCAGATAGCGGTGATCGTGGGCCTGATGGCGCGGACCGGCTGGGTCTACTCGGTTCTGTACGTGAGCTTCCTGTTCCTGGTCTTTGGCGTGGTGGGCACGGTGCTCAACAAGCTCGTTCCGGGGCAGTCGACCGACCTGCTCATCGACCTGCCCAGCCTGCGGATTCCCCGCATGGACAACGTGGTGCGAAAGTCGGCCACGAAGGTGTGGCACTTCATGAAGGAGGTCACCGCCTTCTTCGCGGTGGGCGCGCTGCTCATCTCGGTTCTTGAGGTCACCGGAGCGCTCGACTGGATCATCCGTATCGCCGCGCCGCTTATGGTGGGCTGGCTGCAGCTTCCGGCTGAGGCCGCCACGGCGTTCGTGATGGGCTTCGTCCGTCGCGACTTCGGGGCGACCGGGTTCTTCTCCATGAACCTCACCAGTGCGCAGCTCCTTGTGGGCATGGTGACGATCACGCTGTTCGTGCCGTGCATCGCGAGCGCCATGGTGATCTGGAAAGAGCGCGGCTGGGTCTACTTCGTGGGGCTGTTCGCGGGTTCCATAGGTTTCGCATTCCTCGTAGGCGGCTTGATCTCAAGGCTGCTGGGGCTGTTCTGAGATGACCATCCTTCCCACATGCCCGGCGTGCGGGATGCCCTCCGACGAGGTGCGGTGTCCGCGGTGCAACGCGCTCAAGGTCGTAGGCTGCTCGGGGTCATGCGCGTTGTGCAAGACCACGTGCCGCACGCCCGGTCCTCCCACTCCGCCACCCAGCGAGGAAGCGCGTGACGACGAGGAGCATCCCGGCACCCCGCTGGAGCGATAGACTGTACGCATGACCACCACCTACACCGTGCGCACCGCTGTCGAGGGCCCCGACTTCGACACCCTCACGCGCTTTCGCCTTGAGATGTTTCGCTGCATGGGCTGGACCGACGAGTCCCGCCTCGAGGAGCTTGCGCCCCGCTACGAGGCATATCTGCGCGAGCACTTCTCGGCGGGCGACTTCACGGGTTGGATCGCCGAGAAGGACGGACGCGCGGTGGGTGCCGTGGGGCTGCTGTGGGAGCGCGTGCCGCCCACGGTGCGCAACCTTTCGGGTCGCCAGGCGTACGTGCTGGGGCTCTACGTGGTGCCCGATCAGCGCAGGCACGGTGTGGGGCGGATGCTCGTGGAGTCCGCCGTGCAGCACGCACGCGACTTCGGGGCCGACGTGGTTTCGCTGCACCACAGCCCGGCCGGCCAGGGTCTCTACGAGAAGCTGGGGTTCGTCGCGTCTCCGGAGATGCGGCTGTTCACCGATCCGGCGAGTGCCGCGTGGTCGCCGCAGGCGCCCGGGCACGTTCCGGCCGACGACGCCGACTGATGCGCCGCCCGGTAGTGGCGCTCAGCTAGACCGAGGGCACCTGCCGCACGTTCGTCACGCCCGGAACCCGGGCGACGCGATCACAGGTGTCGGGATCGACCGCGATGTCGGTCTCGATGAGCATGAGCGCGCGGGCCCCTCTTCGCTCGCGGGATACCCGCATCTCGGCGATGTTGGTGCCCGCCGAGGCCAGAATGCTCGTGACCGCCGCGATCACCCCCGGTTGATCGGTGTGCTCGACGGTGAGCAGTGGCAGCTCGCCCGTCGCCTCGACCTCGAAGCCGTCGATGGCCGTGATGACCACCGCCCCGCCACCAAGTGACGAGCCGCGGATGAGCATGGTGCGACCCAGCGGGTCCTCAAGATCGAACTGGGCGGTGTTGGGGTGTACCTCACCCAAGTCATCCTCGGCGAACTCGACCTCCAGGTGCGCCTCACGCGCGACATCGAGGGCGTTGGGGATGCGGGTGTCGTCGGGGCGCATTCCCAGTAGCCCGGCGACGAGCGCAAGGTCGGTTCCGTGACCGCGTCCGGTGGTGGCGAAGGAGCCATGCAGCGCGATGCGTGCGACGGAAGGCTGGGTGCCAAAGACAGCGCGCGCAAGAGCGCCCAGCCGCACGGCGCCTGCCGTGTGCGAGGAGCTGGGCCCGATCATCACGGGACCCACGATGTCGAAGATGCTTCGTTGGCGCGCCATTCGCTCCATCGTATCAGCACATGAGTGAACCTGTACGCGGGCACCTTATCGCCTGTAGTATTGGCTGGCGCTGACGCGCATCGTTCAGGCAGGCACCTCAGGAAGGAACAGTATGTCCGAGCAGACTCAGAACACGAACCAGATGGTGGTCATCGGGCTCGCGGTCGTCGCCGTTCTGTTGGTGGCCATCGTGGGCATCTTGATCTACCAGCAGAGCACGGCTGTCCCGGCACCCACTCCCGTGGGCACCCAGGGCAACACCGGTATGGGTGGAGTCACCGACGCCACGGGCGGCGGCATGAGCGCGCCTGCCGGAATGGGCTCGAGCGCACCCACCGAGTTCGATGCGGCCACCGCGACGAAGGTCCCGTCCGGCACCACGCCCCTCGAGTTCGTGACCGCGTACCACGAGGCCGTCGCGGCCGGTAAGTTCGAGGAAGCCTACAAGATGCTGCCCGTCGACAAGCAGGCCAGCTACGGCAACGCCGAGGCTTACGCCGAGCAGGTCAAGGCATACGGCATCACCGGTTTCGAGATCGGCGAGCCGGTCGAGGAGGGCGACACCTTCTCGGTCGCTGCGACCCAGGTCACCCCGCAGATGCCCATCTCGTACACCTGGACCTTCAAGAAGGTCGACGACACCTGGTTCTGTGCTTCGCGCACCATGGGTGGCCAGTAGCCGTCAGGTTCCACTCCACAACAGCATGTGACCCCGAGCGGGGCGCCCGAGCGATCGGGCGCCCCGTTTATCGTGCGGTCATCGCACCTTGGGCCGGCCCCGAATCATGTGGTGGGCGCATGCTACGCTGGCTGCCGTGACTCCTGAAGCGCTCGATAGTCTCATCGTCCCGGGTACCGACGTGGACGTCTGCGATGCCTACGCGTC
>CAYXQU010000131.1:0-5386 GCA_964467305.1 uncultured Eubacteriales bacterium | reverse complement strand
GGTCTGCAACAACTCGTTTCCGAAGAGGCTGGTGGAGAGCGTCGCTGGTTTGGCGCCACGGCTTCACCGCAGGGCACGCCGGACTGTGATCGCCCTACTCGAGACCGCGCCAAGTGGGCCTTTCCACAACGCGTACGTTGATGTACACGACTTTGCCCTTCTCGCGATCGAGAATCTCTCTGGCGACACGGTCCTTGTCGGCGATTCCTTCGGCTTCACCTACGAAGATCTCGATGTCCTCTTCGGTGATGATCGCCGTCCGATCGATCGAAGGCGCCGAGATCGCTCGCGTGATCGCGCGCAGCTCATCGCTCAGACCACGCGCTACAGCGATGGCGTTGAGAAGCTCTTCCGCCGTTGCGCGTCGACCGGCAGCGGGTTTCAGATCAGCGATGTCGCGTATCGTCACGAGGTCCTCGTCGGCGGAGCTGCGCTCCCCGAGCCACACCCCTGTCGCATCGACCAGCCACAACTCAGCTCCGCCTGCGTCGACGACCGCAGCAGGCTTTCTCTCGATGACGCTGATGACCACCGTCGCAGGGAACACCCGTGACACGGTGGCCTCGGCGATCCAGGGGTTCGCTTCGACCGCATCCACGATCCTGGACTTGGGCAGACGCAGCAAAGTGGCGTCAGAGGGGACCGCGGCCATAGCGACGATCTGTTGCGTGGTCAGCCTGCCGGCACCTTCGACCTGCACATCAGTGATGCGCAGGAACGGTGCGCGGGTGAGCGCGAACGCTCCCCATACCGCCGCAACGACCAGAGCCGCGATACCGGTCCACACGGCAAACCTTCGCGCGCGAATCGATCGCTGGCGCCGCTCGCGCTCGTCGCGCTTTGCTGCGGAGAGCCGTTTGCCCTGCTTGGCGGCGGTCGAACTCCGGCGCGACGTGCCTGACCCCCCCGTGCGCGAAGAGGATCGACTCGGCTTCTTCCTTTCAGCCTCGACTTGAGGTTGATTCTTCTTGTACCTGACCCGGACCGTTTCCTCGGCGCCGATTACGACCCGCTTACGCGGATTCGAACGACCCGAGGAACCTGATCTCCGGTGTGAGCTCGATGCCATGTACTTCCCTTGCTGCATCTCGGATCCGCGTGATGAGTTCGACCACATCCGCGGCGGTTGCGTTTCCAGTGTTGACGATGAAGTTGGCGTGCACCTCGGATACCCGGGCACCACCGGCAACAGCACCCTTCAGGCCCATCGCCTCGATGATACGCCCTGCGGAGTCACCGGGCGGGTTGACAAAGACGCTGCCGGCGTTCGGAACGCCTAGGGGCTGGTTGCGCTTGCGCCTGCGCAGGCTGGCCTCCATCACGCGGCGGATATGCACCGCGTCGCCCTCGGACAGCGCCAGGGTCGACTCGACGATGACGCCCTTTCGAGCCAACCCCGAGCTCCGGTAGCCCCAATCGATCTCAGGTCCGCGCACACAGGTGAGTCCCGAGCCGGGCACGTAGAGCGTGACGCTCTCGACGACTCCACCTATCCACGACTCACGAGTGCCGGCGTTCATCGCGAGCGCCCCGCCAAGCGTTCCCGGAATACCTACCGCGAACTCAAGACCGGTCTGGCCTCGCTTGAAGGCATCCTGCACGAGCGCTGCGAGTATCACGGCGGCACCCGACGTGACCGAATCGGCATCGCTATGGTGCCGCTTGAACGCCCTGCCCAGCACCAGCACAGCACCCGGGTAGCCCTCATCGGACGCCAGGACGTTGCTGCCCTTGCCAAGGATGGTCCACTCCACACCCTCTTCAGCGCAGGTCTCGATGCAGCGTTCAAGGTCGCCAAGTGAGTCGCACTCCGCGAAGATCGCGGCCGGGCCGCCAATGCGAAACGTGGTGTGCCGAGCGAGCGGCTCGTCGCGCTTCACGAGCCCGTCGAGCTTGGTCGCCAGACGCTCGTATACGCGTCCGGCGCTCATGACGAGGCTCCTGCCCCCCGGCTCGCGAGCTCGGCCGCGATCTGGGGCCCGATCGACGTGACGTCGCCGGCCCCCAGCGTCATCACCAGGTCACCTTCGTGAACTCGTGAGGCGATGAACGGGACGATATCGGTGCGGTGAGGCAGGTATGCGGCCTGTGCACGCGGGTGTACCCGGAGCAGCGACTCGAGCAGCGTGCGGCCGCTGACACCGGGAATGGGTGGCTCTCCTGCCGAGTAGACATCGAGCAGAACCACGTTGTCGGCAGCGCCCAGCGCGTCTCCGAACTCGGCGGCGAACGCCTGTGTGCGGCTGTAACGGTGGGGTTGGAAGAGCGCCCACACCCGTCTGTAGCCAAGATCTTTGGCTGCACCCACGGTCGCGGCGATCTCTGTGGGGTGGTGCGCGTAGTCGTCGACGATGGTCACGCCCTCGACCTGCGCCACCAGGTCGAAACGCCTACGGACTCCCGAGAAGGTCGCAAGCGCATGTGTCGCAGCCTCGACGTCGAGTCCCAGTGCGTAGGCGCACGCGAGCGCTGCGGTCGCATTGCTCACCATATGCGCCCCCGGAACACACGTGTGGCACGAGGCCGACGTGCCGTCGGGCAGCGCCACCGTGAACGCGTGCCCCAGTCCTTCTTGGTGGTTGATGGTGCAACGCACATCGCATGTCTCGGCGAATCCGTATGTCAGCACCGGGCGCTCACACTCACGCACAAGAGCCTCGGCGCGGGCATCGTCACCGCATACGATCACGCTCCCTGCCGGATGGGTGCGACAGACGAACTCCTTGAAGGTGTCCTCGATCTGGGCGAGCGAATCGTAATGGTCCATGTGGTCGGCCTCGATGTTGGTGATCACCGAGACGAACGGGTCAAGGTAGACAAACGAGCCGTCCGACTCGTCGGCCTCAACCACGAAGTGCTCGCCCGAACCGTTGCAGGCGTTGGTGTCGAAACCGTCGACTTCGCCACCGATGAGGAAGGTGGGATCCAAGTCCATCCGTGAGAGCATCGTGGCCACCATCGAGGATGTGGATGTCTTGCCGTGCGTGCCCGCGACCGCAACGGTCTTGCGCTCGCCAGCGAGCTCGGCGAGCATCCGCGCCCGTGGCCATATCTCCAGGCCGCGGGCACGGGCCTCGACGATCTCAGGATTGCTGGCGGGAATGGCTGTGGAAGCGACGACGACCTGTGGATCGCCCAGGTTCCGAGCATCGTGACCGGTGACCACGGGAACGCCCTCGCGCTTGAGCGCCCGGGAGTATCTCGACTCTTTAAGGTCGCTGCCGGTGATAGCCACGCCACGTTGGTGGAGCACGAGCGCGATACCGCTCATGCCCGCCCCACCAACACCTATGAAATGCGCGTAAACATCGGCTGACACGTGGAGGTCCTACCCCTGTTCCGGGTTCGTGGTTGCGCTCGCGGCGCGGCGCGCCACCTCTACCACTTGAGAGCTCGCATCGGGCCGTCCAAGGGCGCGCGACGCGGCAGACATGGTATCACGCCGCACGGGGTCCTGAATCAAGGCGACGAGCTCGTTTCCGAACCGTTCATCGTCCAGTTCGGCATCGGGAACCAGAATCGCCGCGCCATGCGCGACCATCGCCGCGGCGTTGCCTGTCTGATGGTCGTCGGTGGCGTAAGGGTACGGCACGAGCACGCACGGTGCACCAAGCGCCGTGAGCTCCGCGATCGACGTCGCACCGGCACGCGCCACGACAAGATCCGCAGCAGCGATCGCCGACCCCATGTCATCCACGTAGTCGAGAACGCGGAAGCGGGTATGGTCGAGGTCGTCGTGGGCTTCGAGCGCCGTGCGTACGCCGGGGGCCTCGGCGCGCCCCGCCACGAGTGCCACGTGCAGTCCGGGGACGGACAGCAGTCGAGGGGCCAGCTCCAGCACGGCCTGATTGAGGTGCCGCGCTCCCCTGCTGCCGCCGAACACCAGCAGCAGCCCCGCGTCATCAGGCACTCCGAGCATCGCCCGGCCGCGGGGGCGCGTCGCGCCCAGCACGTCCGCGCGCACGGGATTGCCGGTGAGAACCGCGCGGTCCGGGTGCGCGAGATGCGCCGACGACTCGGGATACGTGACCGCGACGGCATGCGCCCACCGCGAGAGGATCCGGTTGGCCAACCCGGGAACGGAGTTCTGCTCCTGCAACACGAGAGGTAC
This sequence comes from uncultured Eubacteriales bacterium, assembly GCA_964467305.1. GTDB lineage: Bacteria > Actinomycetota > Coriobacteriia > Anaerosomatales > PHET01 > CAVPCY01. The sequence goes on along the minus strand of CAYXQU010000131.1, from coordinate 1,275 downwards.
ACCCCTTAGTACTGCGGCTACCGCGACGGGCGCCGAGGCGTACCCCCCAAAACCGATGACCACATGGGGGCGCCGGCGCCCGAACCATCTCCACGCGGTCACCGCCGATGCGATCACCCCGATCACCGCCGTCACCGCCGTCCACGGGCGCGCGCGGTCGAAGCCGGATGCTTTCAGGGTGCGAAACGCGACACCCGCCTCAGGGACGAGGCGGGACTCAAGGCCACTCGGGGTTCCTACGAACTCGACCTCGTCATGCCCTTCGGCGAGCTTTGCCGCCACTGCGAGTGCCGGGTACACGTGCCCCGCCGTCCCGCCACCGCTCATCACGACTCTCACGGGCAGGTTCCTTCTCTCTTGATGTGGTGCGCACCGCACGCGGCGCATGGGCGCCGTAGCGTGAGACGGATAGGACCAGGCCCACGCAGATCATGGTCACCAGCATCGACGATCCACCGTAGCTCACGAACGGCAACGGCTTGCCGGTCACCGGAATCAGACCGGTGACCGCCGTCATGTTCAACACGGCTTGGAACGCGAGCATCCCCGAGATCCCGCCAGCGACCAGCCTGCCGAACGGATCGCGGGCACACGAGGCGATTCTGAAGCCGGCCCAGACGAAGACCGCCATCGCCACGACCACAAGCAACGTGCCCACGAGACCGACCTCCTCGCCGATGATCGCGAGGATGAAGTCCGTATGTGCTTCGGGCAGGTAGAAGAACTTCTGACGCGACAGCCCCAGTCCCACGCCGTCGATGCCGCCGGTTCCGAAGGCAAGCAGGGCCTGCACGGTCTGGTATCCCGTACCCTGAGGATCGGCCCAAGGGTCGAGAAACGCCGTCACTCGGCGCATCCGGTACGGTGCCATCAGGATCGCTACCGCCACCAGCGCCGCACCGGCCACCACCGCGCCCGCCACCCAGCGCCAGTCGATTCCCGCCAGAATCAGTACCATCGCCACGGCGACGACGAGCGTCAGCGTGGTGCCCAGGTCAGGCTGAGCGATGATCAGCGCCGCGGGGATGCCGGTGACCAGTCCAACCGACCCCATGAAGCGCGACGTCTCGGTACGCCCCCGCATCCAATCGACGGCGAAAGCGGCGACGACGATCACGCACGCGATCTTGGCGAGCTCTGACGGTTGGAGGTTGAACAGGCCCAAGGGAATCCAGCGTCGCGCACCACCGCGAATCTCACCGATCGCCATGGCAGTGAGCAGCAATCCGATACCCACTCCCCAAAGCATGAGGGCCTTGGACTTGAGCATGCGAT
>CAYXQU010000130.1:0-5448 GCA_964467305.1 uncultured Eubacteriales bacterium | reverse complement strand
CCCCCATACAGACCCCCGAGCAGCGGGTGCCACGGCACCCGCTGCTGCGTTTCCCCAAACCCGAAACAATGACGAAACATTCAGGGGCTTACGCTGTCTCCAACGATGTGATCGGCGTTTGGCAGATGCGGCGCACCGGCTCCGTGTCTTATCTCGAAAGGGAGGCCCGTATGACACCTGCGTTCGATAAGGACTACGTCCTCAAGACGGTGGAAGAGCGCGACGTCAAGTTCATCCGCTTCTGGTTCACCGATGTACTCGGCGTCATGAAGTCGTTCGCCGTGACCGACTCCGAGCTCGAAGGCGCGTTCGAAGAGGGCATGGGCTTTGACGGCTCCTCGATCGACGGCTTCACCCGCATCCAGGAGTCGGACATGGTCGCGTTCCCGGACGCCGCCACGTTCCAGCTTCTCCCGTGTCGCCCCGAAGAGCAGGGCGTTGGCCGCATCTTCGCCGACATCACCACTCCCGACGGCAAGCCGTTCGCCGGCGATCCGCGCTACGCACTCAAGCGCATGCTCAAGAAGGCCGCCGACATGGGCTACACCATGTACGTTGGCCCCGAGCTCGAGTTCTTCTACTTCGCCGATGACCAGGGCACCGAGCTTCTGGACCGCGGCGGCTACTTCGACCTCACCCCGCTCGACCTGGCAAGCGACCTGCGCCGCGAGACCGTGTTGACCCTCGAGAAGATGGGCATCCCGGTCGAGTACTCGCACCACGAGGTCGCTCCGTCGCAGCACGAGATCGACCTGCGCTACCAAGAGGCCCTCACGATGGCCGACGCCGTCATGACCTACCGCCTCGTGGTCAAAGAGACCGCCATGGCCAACGGCGTGTACGCCACGTTCATGCCCAAGCCCATCGCCGGCATGAACGGCTCGGGAATGCACACGCACCAGTCGCTGTTCACCAAGGACGGCAACGCCTTCTACGACGCCAGCAAGCCCGGCTACCTGAGCGACATCTGCAAGCACTACATCGCCGGCCTGCTGAAGTACGCCCCGGAGTTCTGCGCGGTCACGAATCCGCTCGTCAACTCCTACAAGCGCCTGGTTCCGGGCTACGAGGCCCCCACGTACGTGTCTTGGGCGCAGGCCAACCGTTCAGCCATGGTCCGTGTGCCGCTGTACAAGCCCGGCAAGGAGGCCGCAACCCGCATCGAGCTGCGTTCGCCGGACCCCTCGTGCAACCCGTACCTCGCCTTCGCCGTCATGCTCGGCGCCGGCCTGAAGGGTATCGAGGAGAAGCTCGAGCTCATGCCCGAGGCGACCAACGACATCTTCGAGATGTCCCCTGCCGAACTCGAGGAGGCCGGCGTCAAGACCCTGCCGCGTGACCTCGGCGAGGCGATCGAGCTGTTCGAGAAGTCCGAGACCATGAAAGAGATCCTCGGCGAGCACATCCACGAGTTCTACAGCGAGAACAAGAAGGCCGAGTGGGCCGACTACATCAAAGACGTCTCCGAGTGGGAGCTCAACCGCTACCTGAGCGTCATCTAGTCACGCACGACTTGCAAAGCATGATCGGCAACGACGCCGGGCGGGGTTCGAGAGAGCCGCGTCCGGCGTCAGCCTTTCCCGTCACCAGAACATCACTCGGAGCGGTATCATCATGCACATGAAACAGGTTCTCATCGTCTCGGACGACGCACATAGCAGAGCATGGGTGGGCCAAGCCCTCGGCTCTCTCGACGTGCGCTTCTCGGAGTGCTCGATGGGAGACATGCAGAAGCGCTTGCTCGACGGCGAGGTCGACCTTGTGGTTGTCGACGGCGGGCGAAGCCCCGAGGTGCTCGCCCAGGTGGTGGAGCACGCTGCCTCGGGCGGTGCCGACCTGTCCATGCTCGTGCTGGTGGAGCCCGAAGGGGTGCACGCGCTCAGACTGCCGGTACGGGTTGTCTCGGACTTCATGGTTCGGGGAGGGTCGAGTGACGAGCTCGCGGTCCGCGTCCGCACCATGCTGTGGCCGGGCGAAGAGGTCACGCGCCAAGAGCTCGTCAGGGTCGACGACCTGACGCTGAATCTCGCCACCTACCAGGCGTACCTCCACGGCACGCCCATCGACTTCACCTACCTCGAGTACGCCCTGTTCGCATTCCTCGTCACGCATCCGGGCCGCACCTACAGCCGAGAAGTCCTGCTCCGGCGCGTATGGGGCTCTGACTACTACGGTGGCTCGAGGACGGTCGATGTCCACGTGCGGCGTATCCGCGCCAAGGTGGGCCACGAGCTGTCCCGGCGGCTTGAGACGGTGCGAAACGTGGGATATCTGTGGAACGGATGATCTTCCAGCCACGGAGGTAGCGATGAGTCAGGGGCCGTACCGTCTTCACGTGCCCATCGATCGCGGTCATGGACCGGTATACGTTCTGCTACACGGCATCAACTCCACCGGCAACGACTGGGACACCGTCGTCACCGCGATGGGGTTCGACCGCCGGTGCATCGCCGTCGACGAGCTGGGTTACGGAAAGTCGCCCAAGCCGCTCGACATCGACTACACGCTGGGCGAACACGTCGAGGCGCTTCGCTACACGCTGGCTGACATGGGTATCGACGAGCCGTTCACCTTGGTGGGCTACTCGATGGGTGGCCCGATCGCCCTCCACTATGCGGCCCTTCATCCCGAGCAGGTCTCACGCCTTGTGCTGATCAGCGCACCGTTCTTCTTGCGTCCGGAGCAGATCGGGGACTCGGCGTATGCGAAGGCGGTCTTCCAAAGCCAAGGGTCCCAGAAGGTCCTCGACATGGTTCGAAGCGCCAGCTTCGCCGGGTCGGACCTGTTCAAGAAGCTCAGCTCCGAGGACAAGCAGGTCATCCAGGGATTCATCAACACAGAGGACCTCGATACCGACTGGCAGATCCTGCAGAAGAACATGCTCAACGCCATCCAGAAGCCTGACTTCCCTGCCGATCTGCAGCGTGTGAGCGCCCCGATCACGTTCATGGTGGGGGAGCACGACACCTTTATCGTCCAGTCGCAGATCGAGACGCTGCAGGAGCGCTACGCGCCCAACATGGAAGTGCGCTACCTGGCAGACCTCAAGGCCGATCACATGTTGCTCGAGAACGTGCCGGTCCTCATGGCCACCGAGATAACGAAGTGGGAGGATCGGCGGCTCGCTGTAGCCCTCGACCGTGGCGAGGGAGATGTCTTCGTGATGCTGCACGGTATCGAGAACGACGGCTCGTTCTGGAATCCGGTGGGCGCCGCGTTGGCGATACGCAACCGTGCGATCTCGCTCGATCTGCTGGGTTTCGGCCAGTCTCCTCGGCCGCTCGATATCCCGTACAGCGTCGATGACCACGTGGCGTCGATCTCAGATACCCTCGACTCGCTGCTGGGGGCTGATCGGCGCTTCACGATGGTGGGCCACTCGCTGGGTGCGCTCGTCGCCGCAGGGTACGCTCGGCGCTATCCCGATCAGGTCTCTCGGTTGGTGTTGTTCTCGCCACCCATCAACAACCCCGAGGTGGACGCAGGTCAGGCGCGGCTGGATCAGGCGCGGGCGCTGTTCGTCGACAACTTCGGCGCTTTGAGGGAGCGCGGCGCGAGACTCACGTCCAGGCGGGCGGTCAGAGGGGCGCTGGGACACGAGCGGCTCGCCCGCTACGAGCCGTCGCTTCGCTCGCTGCGCAACACCATCGAGTGCGAGACGCTTGCGGCGGATCTTGCCGAGATACCCGAGACGCCGGTGACCGTCGTGCACGGCCTGCGCGACCCCTTCGTGGTACCCGAGTATGTCCGGGCGCTGGCGGCGGAGCGCGAGGGTATCGAGGTGGTCACCTTGGACGCGGCGCACGACATCGCCACCGAGCGCCCGCTCGACGCGGTGGCCGCCATCGACCCGGGCGTGGATCCCGAGCGCGCTGCACACGTGGTGGAGAAGGCGAAGACCGACCGGAAACTGCGACCCAGCGTGGGCGGCTTCAAGAGCATGTTCGACGCCGATGCATTGCTCGTGGGGCTGCGCGGGTTCATCTATCTCGCGTGGGGACTTGCCATCGCGATCCTGCCTCGATCCCAAGACGTCGTATTGCTGCGCTACGGGTTCGCCGCGTTCCTGTTCGCGCGTTCGCTCGTGGTGATCACCGGGCTGTTCACGACCAACAGCATCCGGCAGGAGCTCGTCACCAACGCACTCATGGGGGGTGTCGGCATGGTGCTCGGCGTGTTTCTGCTGATCGCCGAGAACCTCGCGGTCCAGATCATCTCGCTGTGGGTCGTGGGGTACCTGTTGCTGACAGCCGTCATCAACCTCTACGCGGCATTCCATACGCTGCACTCGTCGCGCAAGCGCAGGAGGCTGATGTTCGAGGGCATTGGCGCGCTTGCCGCCGGCGTACTGCTGCTGGCGGGGTCGGTGTTCGTGGCCCGGCTCATCATCGCGTTTCTGACCATCGGGGCGATCGCTGCGGGCGTATCACTGATCAGCTACGCGCTGCTCGCGCGCAAGGCCGGCGGCATCTGGGGCGCCGAGGTCGCCAAGTGACCCGGACGCTCGCGCGTGATGCGGGCGCCGGTGTCGTAGCCCTCGGGTAGAATCGCACTCAGCAGCGCACGCGGTGACGTATGCGCTATCGCTCGACTTGGAAGGGTTCGCGCATGCCGCAGCGCACCATCGCCGTCATCGACGGCAACTCACTCATGCACCGCGCGTTCCACGCGCTGCCCGAGACCATGACCGCGCCTGACGGGCGCCCCACCAACGCCGCCTTCGGCTTCGTGTCGATGCTGGTCAAGCTGGTCGCGGAGCTGCGGCCGGACGGCGTCGTGGTCGCGTTCGACCGCGGCAAGCCGGCGTTTCGCATCGAGGCGCTCGAGCAGTACAAGGTGCACCGGCCGCCTACCGCACAGGCGCTGCGCGACCAGTTCCCCATGATCAAGCGGGTGCTCCAGGCCCTCTCGGTCCCCGTGGTGGAGCTCGACGGGTGGGAGGGTGACGACATCTTGGGCACACTCGCGGTCCGGGGTGTCTCGGCGGGGCTGCGCGTCCTGTTGGTCACCGGTGATCGCGACGCATTCCAGCTGGTGGGAGAGCACGTCTCGGTGGTCACCACCAAGAAGGGCATCACCGACATCGCGATCATGGGCCCCGATGAGGTCGTCGAACGCTACGGGGTCACCCCGGCACAGGTGCCGGACTATCTGGGACTCAAGGGCGACACGAGCGACAACATCCCCGGCGTGCCGGGAGTGGGGGAGAAGACCGCTGCGAAGCTGCTGCAGGAGTACGGTTCGCTCGAGGGGGTGCTGCAGGCCGCCAAAGAGGGCCTCGTGAAAGGCAAGGTGGGTGAGAACCTCGTGGCCAACGAGGGTGCCGCACACGCGTCGCGCACCGTCGCCACCATCGTGTGTGATGTGCCCTTCGAGCTCGACCTGGACGCGGTGAGCTTCGGCGAGTGGGACGATGCCCAGGTCGAGCTCGAAGGGCACATCACACAC
>CAYXQU010000129.1:0-5465 GCA_964467305.1 uncultured Eubacteriales bacterium | reverse complement strand
AACGCCAGAAGGTAGACTGACCTGAGAGCGCATCGGCGTCTGCTCATGCGCAACACGTTAGGCGTACGAGAGGTCTGTAAATGTCGGCTCCGATCTACAAGTACGTAGGGCCCTCCGTTGTCTCCCACGTGCTTGCTGGTCACGACCACGTCCACCTCAAGTGCTCGCATCCCGAGGACTTCCAGGACCCCTACGAACTCTCGCTAACCATTGATTTCGCGATTGACCCCGGAGCACTCGCCTTCTATCAGGAGGTGGTGGGCGAGCTGCCGCAACTCCCAACTACTTGCTTTTCTAAGTCGCCCTCAGTCATTCCGATGTGGGCGCACTATGCGCGCAACCTCGAAGGTGTCGTCCTCGAGTTCGACGAGGATCTTATGCAGGAGTCCTGTCCGGAATCGACCTTCCGCGATGTTGAATACACCGACGACCCAAACGCCAATCTGAACCAGACCCTGCAGCGCGCGTACGTGATCGGGAAGCCGCGATACGTGTACTTCCTTCAGAACGGGGTCTTCCATGCGGCGTACTTCACGAAGGCCACATGTTGGTCGTATGAGCTGGAGCGCCGCATGGTCATCGAGGAACACGGCGTTCGACTAGCACCCCCACTGCTGCTTCTCGATGTTCCAATCGCATGTGTCACATCTGTGATCGCAGGTCCGCGGGCTTCTGAGGCGACGAAAGCCCTCTTGCGGCAGTTCTGTGAACAGTCGGGCTCAAGGTACCTGGAAATGCGTATCGGGAAGAGCTCCGCTGAACCCTACTTCGTTGACGTGGCGGATACCCCCTACCGATTCGTCGGAGACCGGATCGAGGGGAGCCCGCACTACTGCGGTATCTGCGGGGAGCCGACCCTCGCCGGCGATCTATGTTCTTGGTGCGCAATCGAAGAGGCACACCGCGAGCAGGCTGCGATGAGCAACCCCTTTCGCATGCTCGCGGAGCATGACCTGCTTGAGTCCTACTTGGACTCAATGGATGCCGTGGGGCGAGCCAAGCATGAGGGCGACGCCTAACAAGCGCATCCAGCAGAACGCCAGAAGGTAGACTGCAATGCAGGAGAATGCGCGTCTGCTGATGCGCAACACGTTAGATGCACTATTACTAGTGCATGTGGTAGCATCTTTGGTATCGAAAGGAGCACCACATGTCTGCAATGCCAGCAATCGTCCCCATCAGTGAGCTTCGGCAGGATGCCTCGGCGATCATCAAGCAGGCGTCGTCTTCAGGTGACCCGGTCTTCATCACCCAGCACGGGCGCGCTTCGGCCGTCCTCGTGAGTGCGGGCGCCTACGAACGCACCCAGCGCGAACTCGAGATCCTGCGCATCCTGGCCCAAGGCGAGGTGGATATCGCCTCGGGCAACGGGATCAGTCTCCATGAGGTCATGGCAGCGGCTGACGAACTGCTGTCCCAACCGTGATGCGAAAGGTCGACTTCACTAAACCGGCGGCGTCGCAGTTCCTCTCGGCGCTGGCCTACATCAAGTCGGAGCGACCCGCCGCAGCGAGGGACTTCCGTGACAGAGTCGACAAGGCGCTATCCAACCTGATCAGGTTCCCAGACTCAGGCCGCGTGATCCCTGAGTATCCGAACCTTGGGTTCCGTGAGGTGCTGGTCGACAAGTACCGCTTCTTCTACAAGCCGGTTGGTGAGCTCGTCTGGATCGTGGGTGTATGGCATGACGCGCAGATCCCGGAAGAACCCTCGGAGCCTGCCGGCATCTAACAAGCGCATCGAGCAGAACGCGTACGGTATTCTCGGAAGCAAGCGCATCGGCGTCTGCTCGCACTCCCAGAAAGCGGTGCCTCATGAGCGACACACCAGCCTGTCCCGAATGCAGCTCGGACTATGTGTATGACGATGGCAACCTTCACGTTTGTCCCGAATGCGGGCATGAATGGCCCATCGGCTCAGTCGAGGCGACCGCCGGACTCGTGGTCCGCGATGCGAACGGCAACCTCCTGAGCGACGGGGACAGTGTGACTCTCATCAAAGACCTCAAGGTGAAGGGCACGTCTTCGGTGGCCAAGGTGGGCACCAAGATCCGCAACATCCGGTTGGTGGAGGGCGATCACAACATCGACTGCAAGGTTGACGGGATCGGGGCGATGGGTCTGAAGTCGGAGTTCGTGAAGAAGGCCTGACGGAGGCCGCCCGATGAGCACCCACTACACTGTCAGGCTTGCCGCGCCCGAGCACCTCGACCGGCTGCCCGATATAGAGCGCGAGGCGGCCACCAGGTTCGGCGATTCGCTGCCAGAGTCCGTGCTCTCGCACGTCACCCCGCTCGACAGCCTGGCGGCAGCACAACAGGCCGGACTACTGTGGGTGGCGCTCGAACCGGCAGGTACCCCCGTTGGGTTCGCGGTCGCCAGCATCCACGACCAGCACGCTCACCTCGAGGAACTCGATGTGTTGCCAAGCCATGGCCGTCAGGGGATAGGGTCGGCACTGGTCAAAGCTGTCGTGGATCACGCGCTCAGCCGTGACTGCGCCGAGCTCACCCTGACCACCTTTCGTGATGTCCCGTGGAACGCGCCGCTCTATGCTCGTCTCGGCTTTGAGGTGATACCGGAGCAAGAACTCACCCCGGAGCTCGCTTCTCGGCTCTCAGACGAGGCAGCGCTGGGGCTGAAGCGCTCCAGGCGGGTGGCCATGCGCAAGCCGCTGGGCCGAGAAGAGCAAGGTGCGAGGTAGAATCACCCGAAAGCGCGTAGGTGCCTGCTCATGCGCGAACGCGAGTCGTACCCCGGCGAAAGAGGATCGGACCCACATGCATCCCCACGAGCTCCGACGCTACATCAAGGCCACCGAGAAGATGGTGGTGCCGGAGAAGGTTGCGACCACGACGCAAGGCAGCGCCCTTCTGCGCAAGCTGCCGCTCAAGCTGCAGCGCTACATCGCGAAGCGAGGCGCGCGCTCCAACCCGTACATGAGCTTCATCGTCGAGCCGTATGCGGTGTTCCTCGCCTTCGAGATCACCGACACCGCGGCAGCTGAGCGGCTTCTGCCGCCTGGCTACAGCCTGTTCTCCTCGGCGATGTTCACCGATACCCCTGCCCGGCCCTGTGCCATCGTCAGCGCCTTCAACGTTCGCACGAACGTGTTCTGGGGGAACCGCGTGGAGTTCTACCTGATCGCCGAGAACTGCAAGACCGGCCTGCTCTCGTGGGTCATCGAAGAGTACGAGAGCAACACCCACAGCTACGAGCCAAGCCGGGGCTTTGTGGGGCCGAGCACGTCGCCATCGGTGGTCACGACCTCGTACGCCGGAGAGGTCATAGTCGACGTGGCGAGCGCGCAGGGCGGCAACAGCCTCGCGCTTGTCGCGGATCTGAACAACAGCGTATCCACGGCGCTTGATCAGCGACTCTGGGTCGAGGGGAATCTCTCGGTCGACTACGGCGGCGAGCTGCAACAGTGCACCAAGCCGTTCAGCCTGATCTTCGACCCGGGGGAGATGGCACGGGCGCTCAAGATCCCGCTTGACGATATCTCGCTGTGCACCAACACGTTTGGCGCAGGCTTGCTGGACCCGGTGCCGTTCGAGGCGGCGTGCTTCCCCTACGCGCAGCACTTCGTCACCACCAGTACCCCAACCGCCACCACGATGCGAACGGCCGCGGATCTCGAGGATGGGGTGGTCCGCTTCTTGGAGAAGTAGAGACTGATTGGGAGAATCTGATTCACCGGGGGGTGCACATGGACAACAGAGGGTCGATTCGGCACAGAGTGCTCGTCATCGTGCTGGTATTGGCATCATTGGGCATGCTGCTGGGGTGCGAGGCATGCGACGCGTACAACAACTGGCTTTCGGGCGGTCGAACTGACGATCTGCCGGCCACTCGCGACGCGTACTCGGATGTGCCTTCGAGTGCATCGCCCTCGCAGGGGGGAGCGACATCGGGCGAGGCCCCCGTTGGCGAGCCGGTCATGGAGATAGGCAATCCCAAGGCCGTGCAAAACGGTGGCACCTCGCCTACCTGGAAGACCAATGAACCGATGAACGTGAGCGAGATACACACCTACCACTGGAACGATGGTCAGGGGCAGTCCCCTGGGACGATAGGCCTCCAAGGAGCCGACGGCACGTCATACGGCCCGTGGGAAACGACCGGTCTACCGGGACAGGGTGGTGTGCCCAACGCCACCTGGGTCGCCAAACCCGGTGTCGTCGTGCCCGCAGGGTCATACAAGGTAGTCGATTCCGACCCGGATAGCTGGTCCCAGAACGCGGATTCGGAAGGTGTGGGCTTCACCTGGATCTATGCGACGCCGGACAAGTGAGCGGCGCTTACGCCCGCGACTCAGACACGACCAAGGGAGAAACGAGAGTGGATAGCCCAGAGTGGACGCCGGTCACCTTCGAGCACTACGACCACGTCGCGGGGCCCTTCTACCACGGGACCAAGTCCAAGCTGTGGCCGGGTGACGAGCTTGTCCCCGGGTTTGGCTCCAACTTCCAAGACGGCAGGGTCTCCAACAACATCTACTTCACGGCGCTCATAGATACCGCCGCTTGGGGAGCAGAACTGGCGACCGCGCTGGCGGGCATCGAGGGGCGGGGGTACATCTACACGGTCGAACCCCTGGGGCCTTTCGAGGATGATCCCAACGTCACCAACAAGCGTTTTCCCGGCAATCCCACCCAGTCCTACCGCACGCGCGAGCCGCTGCGTGTCGTGCGTGAGGTCGAGAACTGGGAGGGGCATAGCCCCGAGGTACTCAAAGGGATGCTGGATCACTTGGCGCAGCTTCGCGAACAAGGGCTCGACGTCATCGAGGACTGAAGGGGTGGTCAAGAAGAGCATCGACACAGGTAGGCGTACCCACGCGCCAGGTCGATTCAGGCGCCTCGCCGGGTACATCTGGGCATCACCGGCGTCCGCCGTTGGCCTCGTGCTCGCGCTACCGCTTCTTGCGCGTGGCGCCTCGCTGCGATCGCGGACCGGCGTGCTTGAGGTGGCCTTTTCGCGACCCTCGGGCCGCAAGCGCCGGATGCCATTCGATGCCATCACCTTCGGGCACGTGATCTTGGGGCGGAGCATGTCGGCGCTCGACCAGCTTCGGTCACACGAGCTCGTCCACGTTCGGCAGTACGAACGCTGGGGAGTACTTCTTTTCCTCGCGTACCCCCTATCGAGCCTGGTCGAGGTGCTCCGGGGCGGCGACTGGTACTCGTCCAACCACTTCGAGATGCAGGCTCGCGAGCAAAGCGAACACGACATCGCATGATCCGTGCACGTCAGCTTGCGCGCGATGACCGATAGGCCCACCCAGCAGACCGCGTGCGGTATTCTCGGAAGCAGGCGCGTGGTGGCCCGATCGCGCGCGAGACGTTCGACAGACGATGAAGGAGCCAGCTGTCTGGAGGGACTGGCCCGTGGCTGATATCCTTTGCCCCCTGTGCGCCCCCCGACGCGCGAGAAGCGTGTGGAGCGTCCGCGGTTCGCGGACGC
>CAYXQU010000128.1:0-5494 GCA_964467305.1 uncultured Eubacteriales bacterium | reverse complement strand
GCCGAGAAGGAGGCCCGTCGCAAGGCCGCTGAAGAGGCCGCACTGGCCGCCAAGCAGGCTCGCGAGGCCAAGGAGGCCGAAAAGGCCGCCAAGGCTGCTGCGTTCGAGGTCAAGGCCGCCAAGAAGGCCGCCAAGGCCGAGGTCGTCGAAGAGGCGCCCGCTGCCGAAGATGCACCTGAGGCTCCCGCCGAGGAGTCAGCGGAGTAGCTCGTAAGCTCCTGAGACGTGTGTTCAGCGAAGCGGCCCATCTCTGGTGGGCCGCTTGTTGTTTCACCGGGAAGGTGCGCGCCGTGATTCGTTGCCCGCGAGCGCCGTCGATGCTTCGGTCCCGGTGTTAGAATGGGCGCTACCGTGCGAGCTTGCAGCTGGCATTCCCACGGTTCGATCACTGCGAGGACGCGATGGACGTTCGACTGCTCTACCATACCCCCGATCCCGAGCGCGCGGTCGCAGTCGCGGCGCGTCTGTGCTACGCGCCGATCGGCGCCGCCGAGCTGCTCGAGACGATGGACAACGCCGCCATCCGCCGGGTGCTCAAAGTCATCATCACGAGCGGGCACACCGCGACTCTCGAGCACGCCAGCTACACGTTCGCGATAGACGGCGTCTCTCGGGCAATGACTCACCAGCTGGTCCGCCATCGCCTGGCCAGCTACAACCAGCAGTCACAGCGCTACGTGTCGTTCGCCGAGGAACCCGAGTTCATCGTGCCGCCCGACGTCGCCGCAGACAGCGAGAAGGCGGCGCTGTTCGAACAGGCCACGCGGGATGCCTTCTCGGCGTACCGGAAGCTGATCGAGGCCGGCGTCGAGGCCGAGGACGCACGCTACCTGCTGCCCAATGCGACCGAGACCAAGATCGCCGTCACCATGAACATCCGTGAGCTGCTGCACTTCTTCGAGCTGCGGTGCTGCAAGCGTGCCCAGTGGGAGATCCGCGAGGTGGCCCACCGGATGCTCGAGCTCGTCGAGCCCACCGCGCCGTACATCTTCTTCGATGCGGGGGCCTCGTGCCGCAGAGGGCCCTGCAAAGAGGGCAGGATGACGTGTGGCGACCCCTTTGCCCGCGCCCCTAAACGGGAGGATATGTGAGCGACACCGCAATCGAGAGGCTGTCCGCACCCATCAAGCATACGCACATCGGCGGACAGGCCGTACTCGAGGGAATCATGATGCGCGGCAAGTTCAACTGGGCCGTCGCTGTTCGCGCCGCCGATGGAACCATACACACCGAGGAGCACGACTTGCACTCTGCGGCGAAGAAGCGCGCGTGGATGCGCAAGCCGGTCATCCGCGGCGTGGTCGCGCTCGTCGAGACTCTCGCTTTGGCGATGAAGGCGTTCACCATCTCCGCGTCGCTTGCCGGTGATACCGAGGAGGAGCAGCTCTCGTCGAAAGAGATCAGCTTCGCCCTTGTCGGCGGAGCGGGTCTGGCCATCCTGCTGTTCATCGTGTTGCCGGCCGTGCTCACGAACTTCATGGTCTCGGCGACCGAGCAACCCATCGCCTGGAACATCATCGATGGCATCCTGCGTGTCGTGGCCTTCTTCGTCTACATCTGGGCGATCAGCCGCATGGAAGACATCCAGCGGGTGTTCGCGTATCACGGTGCCGAGCACAAGACGATCCACGCCTACGAGCATGGGTTGCCACTGGAACCCGATACCATCCAGAGCTTCAGCACGAAGCACATGCGGTGCGGAACGTCGTTCCTGCTCATGGTGATGGTCGTGGCCATCCTCGTCTTCTCCCTGGTGCCGGTGAAGGCCATCGCGGCGCAGATGGGGTGGGACAACCGCTTTGCGATCCTCGGGTTGCTCATCGCTTCTCGGCTGGTGCTGATACCGCTTGTGGCCGGGTTGGCCTACGAGATCACCGTCAAGTGGGCGGGCAATCACTCGGACAACCCCGTGGTCAAGGTGGTCTTGTGGCCGGGACTCCAGCTACAGCGCATGACCACGCGCGAGCCCGATACCGAGATGATCGAGGTCGCGGTCGCAGCCATGCAGCCGATCATCGCCCGTGAGGAGCAGGAGCGGCTGCTGGCCGAAGGGTAGCTGGGCGTCGCTATGTGCAACCGACGTCCTACTCGCTTCGAACCATCACTGTGAGGAACCGACATGCGTGAGAAACTCCAACGACTGCTCGCCGCTTACGACGAGCTCACCGCTCGACTCGGCGATCCTGAGCTGCTCTCCGACCAGAAGGAGTACACCCGGCTGGCCAAGGAGCAGCGTGCCCAGACTCCGCTTGCCGACAAGGCGCGGGAGTACCTCTCGGTACTCGACGAGCTCGACCAGGCCAAAGAGGTCCTGAACACCGAGACCGACCCCGAGATGAAAGAGATGGCGTCCGAAGAGGCCAAGGAGCTTGAGGCTCGCATCCCCGATCTCGAGGACGAGCTCAAGGTCATGATGCTGCCCGGTGACCCCAACGACGACAAAGACATCATCATCGAGATACGCGCCGGAGCCGGCGGCGACGAGGCTGCCATCTTTGCGGGCGACCTCTACCGCATGTACACCCGCTACGCGGAGCTCCAGAAGTGGAAAACCGAGGAGATCGACGCGAGCGAGTCCGACACCGGGGGCTTCAAGGAGGTCTCGTTCCGGGTCAAGGGCGACAAGGTCTACTCCAACATGAAGTTCGAATCCGGCGTCCATCGCGTCCAGCGGGTCCCGGTCACCGAGTCCCAAGGTCGCATCCACACGTCGACTGCGACCGTCGCCGTTCTACCTGAGGTCGAGGATGTCGAAGTCGAGGTCAACGCCAACGACCTGCGCATCGACGTGTACCGCTCCAGCGGCCCCGGCGGCCAGTCGGTCAACACGACAGACTCGGCGGTGCGCATCACCCACCTGCCAACCGGCCTTGTGGTGCAGTCACAGAACCAGAAGTCCCAGCTGCAGAACCGCGAGGCGGCCATGCGCGTACTGCGGGCACGCCTCTACGAGGCTGAGCTCGAGAAGCAGCAAGCCGAGCTGGGTGCGCAACGGCGCAGCCAGATAGGCTCGGGCGATCGCTCCGAGAAGATCCGCACGTACAACTACCCGCAAGACAGGGTCACCGATCACCGAATCGGCCTGACGGTGCACAACATGCCGGCGATCATGGCCGGAGAGATCGGCGAGCTCGTCGAGGGCTTGGTCGCTGCCGACCGTGCCGAGCGCCTCGCCGCCTTCGCGGCCGGCTGAGAAAGAAGCCCTCGGTGCCCGAGCAGGTCTGGACAGTCGCCGCCGCGCTCGACTGGACGCGAGGCTACCTCGAACGCAAGGGCGATGAGCATCCACGCCGCAGTGCCGAGTGGCTGCTGTCAGCCGCCACGGGACTCTCGCGCATCGAGCTCTATGCCTACCACGACCGCCCGCTCACGCCCGAGGAGCGCGCTGTGCTGCGCGAGTCGGTCCAGCGGCGCGCCGCCGGTGAGCCGCTGCAGTACGTCACAGGCGAGGTCGCCTTTCGTCACATCGTGGTCAAGGTGCGCCCGGGTGTGCTTATCCCGCGGCCCGAGACCGAGATACTCACCGGTGAGGTCCTCTCGGCGATAGAGGCCTTGTCCGCCGCGCGCGTCGCCGACGTGTGCACCGGCTCGGGTTGTATCGCGCTCGCGATCGCGAACGAGCACCCCTCGGCGACGGTATGGGCGAGCGACCTGTCGCCGGTCGCTGTGGAGGTCGCCGCCGAGAACGCCGCACGTCTGGGCCTCGCCGAGCGCGTGACGGTCCGTGAGGGAGATCTGCTCGACGCCCTTCCCGCCGAACTCGCCGGCACGCTTCACGCCATTGTGTCCAACCCGCCCTACATCCCCAGTGCCGATGTCCCCGACCTCCCTGCCGAGGTGGCGGGCTTCGAGCCACATCTCGCGCTCGACGGCGGTGCTGATGGGTTGGACGTGTACCGCAGGTTGCTCGCCCAGTCGGTGCTCTGGTTGGCGCCGGAGGGCGTTCTCGCGGTCGAACTCGACGAAAGAAGGGTCGGGGATGCGGCTGAAGAAGCAAAACAGTGGTATGAAAAGGTCAGGGTGGTTGAGGACCTCACCGGACGCGACAGGGTCGTCGTGGCCACGGGGATCCGAGACCCCCGCCCGTCCCGGACAGCAGCGGATACAGGAGGCGGTCAAAGATGACCAAGCACCACCACGTAGATCCGGAGAGCCCTTCCGCGGAAGTGATAAATCTCGCCGCCACGGTACTTCGTGACGGCGGGATCGTCGTCTTCCCCACGGAGACGGTGTACGGCTTGGGGGCCCTCGCGGACTCGAAGTTCGGCCCCCACGAGATGTTCGAAGTCAAAGTCCGCCCGTCGGATCTCCCCATTCCGCTGCTTGTCGAGACTGAAGATGCCCTCGACACATGGGGAACCGATGTCCCTCAGTACGCTCACAACCTCGCACGGGAGTTCTGGCCGGGCGCCGTGACCTTGGTGGTCAAAGCCGGTGAGCGCGTACCCAAGGACTTCCGCGCACCCGATGGCACCATCGGCCTGCGCAGTCCCGACCACGAGGTCGTCCTCGAGCTGCTCGCCGCTGCGGGCGGCCCGATCTTCGCGACATCGGCCAACACGCATGGTAACCCCGCTCCCGGCTCCTTCGACGAGGTCGAGCCGCGCATAATCGCCGCAGCCGACATGGTGCTCGACGGTGGCGAGACCGCCCATCAGATCGCCTCGACCGTGGTGCTGTGCACAGGCGACGCGCCTATCGTAGTGCGCGAAGGCGCGGTTTCCGTCGACAAGATCCTGGAGGCCGCGGGCGTCTCGGTGTAAGACTCGCGACGAATGCCGCGTGAGGCCCCTTCGGTCAGGTCCGGGTGAGGTACAATCACTTCGCTTTCACCCATTCCTGACCGAGGGGGTCTCTCTTTCTCATGCGCATCGCGATCGGCTCCGACCACGCCGGCTACGAGCAGAAGGAGCGGCTGCGTGAGCATCTGGTCGCTGCCGGTCATGACGTGACGGACGTGGGCACCTTCTCGGGAGATGAGTCCGTCGACTACCCGGACTACGCGATCGCGGTCGCGCGATCGGTCGCCGCTGGCGACACTGAGCGCGGGGTGCTCGTATGCGGGACCGGCATGGGCATGGCGATCGCCGCCAACAAGGTTGACGGTGTCCGTGCCGTCAACGTGACCGACCCGGAGTTCGCCCGCCTCTCCCGCCAGCACAACGATGCCAACATCGTCGCCGTCTCGGGGAGGTTCGTGCCCGTCGCGGTCAACGAAGAGATCATCGACGAATTCCTCGCCACCGCCTTCGAGGGCGGTCGCCACGCCGGTCGTGTGGGCAAGATCACCGGTGCTGAGGACAGCCACACCTGATACCTGCCGCACGCGGCGCAACCCCGAGCCCGACACGAAGCCAGAGCATAACCAGAAAGGACATGGTTCCGAAGATGACGTTTCCGCACATCGCTCGTCAGGACCCCCAGATCGCCCAGGCGATCGATGCCGAGCTCGCCCGCCAACGCGGCACCATCGAGCTCATCGCCTCCGAGAACT
>CAYXQU010000127.1:0-5528 GCA_964467305.1 uncultured Eubacteriales bacterium | reverse complement strand
CTGGAGCACAGCGATGAGCGGACCGTCGTCACCGGCATGCTCTTGCAGTATGGGCTCCAGCAGCGACAGGTCGATCTGCGGCTGCTCGGAGGTGCAGTTGCAGGCGGTGTGGGCGGTCAACGCGGCTCCTAGTCGAGGTACGAGTCGCAGTATAGAGTCTCGTTGCGCAGTATCGACAGTGACTTCTCAAGCGATGCGTCCAACTCGAGTTCGGCGGGGTCGGTCCGCGCGACCGCCATCTGCAGCTCGTCGTTGGGATCCATGATCGCCGAGGAGAGTCCCGCGGGGATGAGCAATGCCAGCAGGGCTGCTGCCATGGGCGACTTCACGTGCTCCGGACACCCATTGTAGATGTTCGACAGCCCCACGGTGGTCTTGAGAGGTGGCTCATTGAGGTGACCGAACATATTGATCGCCTCGGCGGCTTCGACCGCCTGCTGTTGCGCCACGCCTACGGGCAGCAGCAGCGGATCGAGATACAGCCGATCCGGTGACACGTCGAACTCGAGCATCGCACCCATGATGGTCATCGCGGCCTCAACACGCTCGTTGGCGTCTCGCGACACGCCCTTCTCGGTCATACACAGGCCGATGATCTCGGCATCGTAGGTCTTGGCCATGGGCAGGAAGGTCTCGAGGCGAGCGCGCTCGGCCGAGGTCGAGTTGATCACCGGCTGCAGCCTGCATACCTTGAGCCCGGCCTCCATCGCCTCAGGGTTCATGGTGTCGAGGCAAAGCCGGGTGTCGGGCACGGCTTCCTGGACGACCTTAACGACCCATTCCATCATCTCGGGACCGCCCTTGGTGGCCGGCCCGAGGTTGATGTCGAGGATGTCCGCGCCACCCTCCACCTGCCTGAGTGCCATCTCGCGCACAGGCTCGGGGTCGCGCTGCTTCATCGCAGGGCCGATGGTCTTGCTCATGACGTTGATCTTCTCTCCGATGACGAGCATGTCTTCTGCCTTTCGGGTCGGGAGGACGGAGTGCGCGGCGGCATCAGCCGGCGATGCGACCAATGAGCGCGGCTGCGATGTCGCGCAGCGAGGTGTCGAACTCGGGGTCGTTATCGGTGGGCGCGCGGCCTTCTCGGTCTGCGGTCCGGACGTTCTCCGAGAAGGGGAGGGTGCCCATCAGGGGGATATCGCCCAAGGCCTCTTGCACGAACACGGCGTCGTCGACATCGCGCACCTTGTTGGCGACGGCGACCACGTCTTTGATGCCGATGTCGGTCGCCAGACGGCGCACCTGGTGCGCTGTCTGGACCGATCTGGCGCCCGGCTCGACCACCACGACAAGTGCGTCGACCGCCTCGGCGGTGCCTCGCCCCAGGTGCTCGATACCGGCCTCCATGTCCAGGATCGCGACGTCGTCGCGCTGCATCAGCAAGTGGCGCATGAACGCTTTGAGGAAGGTCCCTTCCGAGCACATGCATCCGGCTCCGCCGCGCTCGACGGTTCCCATCTTGAGCATCGTCACGCCGTTGAACGTGACGCCGCACTTGTCGATCACGTCGGAGACTTCGGGATTGAGGATGAACATGCCGCCCTTGCCCGGTGCGGCGCCCGTGCGCTCCTCGATCAGCTCGTCTTGCTCCACCAGTGGCACGCACGCCTCGGCGGCCTGCGGCGTCGCCCCCAACGCGATGGCGAGGTTGGCGTCGGGGTCGGCGTCGATCGCGATGACCCTGCGCCCCTCGCGTGCCAGCAGCAACGCCAGACCCGACGAAAGGGTCGTCTTGCCCACACCGCCCTTGCCCGAGATCGCGATCTTCATCTGCCCACCCCAATCAGTTCTGCCTCATCGAGGACGTGTGGAACAAGGTGCTCGGCACCCACCGCCATGATGTGCACGCCGTCGCACAGTTCGCGTGCCTCGCGGATGAACCGGGCCGCGATCTCGATACCGGTGCGTTGCGGGTCCTCGGAGCGGTCGAGTTGGGACACCACGTGATCGGGGACAGATATCCCCGGGATGTTCTTGTTCATGAAACGGGCCATCCCCGCCGAGCGGAGCACCACGATGCCCGCCAGCACGCGCGCGCCGAGCTCCCGGGCGTGTCGCATGAACGCGGCGAACTCGTCGATGTCGTAGACGGCTTGTGTCTGGAAGTAACGAGCGCCCGCGGCGATCTTCTTCTCGAACTTGGCCAGCTGAGGGCCAAGCGGAACCGAGCCCGGCGTCACGACCGCGCCGGGGAAGAACTCAACGGGGCTCTTGAGCTCGTTGCCCGCCAGATCGTGACCGCTGTTCAGGGACCTGACCGCATCGAGGATCTGCACCGACTCGAGGTCGAACACCGCTTTGGCTTGAGGGTGGTCTCCCACGACCACGTGATCGCCCGTCAACGCCAACACGGTGGTGATCCCAAACGACGCCGCGCCCAGGAGGTCCGACTGGATCGCGAGGCGGTTGCGGTCGCGTCCCGTCACCTGCAAGACGGGGTCGAAGCCTGCCTGCTTGAGGTGGACGCATGCCGCCAGCGTGCTGAGCCGCATCACCGCTGCCTGGTTGTCGGTGACGTTGATCGCGTGCACGCGCCCGCGCAGCAGCTCAGCCGAGTGGAGCATCTCGGAGACGTCGGCGCCTTTCGGCGGGCCGACTTCGGAGGTCACCGCGAACGTCCCGCTCTCAAGAGCCGCGTGCAGGTCCATCACTTATCACCCGGCTTGGCGGACCCCATGTCCCACTGGGGACACAGGGTCTTGGCAGCGTGATCCTTGGGCTGCTCGATCGTGCACACCAGGTCGTGGCGGCCCTGCTCTTCGAGGCGGTCGTGGATGAGCACCCACGCGCAGTCCCGGTCGCCCAGCTCGCACTTGCCGTCGTTCACGCCGCCGCACGGGCCGTTCATGATGCCTTTTGCGCAGCGGGTGACCGGGCAGATCCCGCCGGTCTCACCCAGCACGCACGAGCCGCATGCAGAGCACTCGGCCTGCCAGTTCGCGAAGCCCTTCGCTGCGCCGATGAACACCGTGTCGAGCGCAGGGTACACGGGCAGGGTGGTGTTCTCGGCGATGAATGCGACGCCTGCGCCGCATCCCATGGACAGCACGGCGTCGTAACCTTGGGTGTCAAGGTGCTCGAGGAACTCGGGCTCGCATTGGCGCTGCACGATCTCGCGCCCGAACGAAGCATCGCCTCCCGAGGCCGAGCTTGCGAGCTCGAGTGCCGCAGCGAGCTCATCGACCTCTTTCTCGCCACCGGCGAGAGAGACCGCCGCACACGTGTTGCACCCCACGATGAGCACGCGGCGGTGGCGAGCGACCATCTCGCGGATCTCGGGCAGTTGTTTGAGGCGGACGACGATCATCTGAGGTGCACATCCTCTTCCGGTGCCTCTGAGGTCACGATCAGCCGGTCGGCCAGCCCAAGCTGCTTGAGCGTGTCGGTGAGCGATGCCACACGGCGCGAGACGAGCTCTCTCGCGTGTGGGTATCGGCAGGTCGACTCGACGCAGCCGGCGAAGGCGATGCGATGCGCGCCGGACTGGAGCGCCTTGAGCGCGGTGGCCTCGCTGACGCGCAGCAGACACGTCGCTTGCAGGGTGCGGACCTCGGCACCGGGCATCGCGGGGAGCGCCTGCGTGCAGCCGCACGCGAAGACCAGCGTGGTGTCATCGGGCGCGCCTTCCAAGAGCCGCTCAGTGCGGCGGGTCATCTCCTCGTCGGAGTGGCCCTCGAGGCTTATGGCCTGCGCGGGACATTGGCTGGCGCACGCACCGCAGGCGTGGCACATGTCGGCGTCAAAGTAGAGGAAGCCCCCCACGCGCACTCCGGGTGCGTTGTGCGGGCACACGCGCATGCACGTGAGGCACGACGCGCACTTCTCGCGGGCAAGCCTTGCGCCGGTGGTGCACCCCAGACAGCGCTGTGCCTCGCGAGCGGCTTCGTACTCGGTGTAGCCCTGCTCGATCTCGTCGAAGCTCTTGATGGCCTCGTAGAACTCGAGCGTCTCCATGCGGACACGGCGGCGGGTCTGCAGCTTCGACTTCATCGACTCGGGCACCGAGCCAAGCGCATCGGCCTGCTCGGCCAGTGCATCGAGCATCGACGAATCGCCAAGAAGATCGCGCATGATCGATGCGGCAACCCGGTGCCCGTCAGCTATCGCGTCGATGACCTTGGTGGGCCCGTTGACCACATCGCCTGCGGCGTAGACCCGCTCTGCGCTGGTGTGCAGGGTCGCCGGGTCGACCACGATGCCGCCGCGTGGGGTCAGCTCCACGCCCAGGCTGCCCGCATCTGCTCCCTGACCGGTGGCGAAGATGACGGTATCGGCATCGAAGCGGACGGTGTGGTCGTCGTCGAACTGCGGCGCGAAGCGGCCTTCTTCGTCGAACACGGCGGTGCAGCGCTTGGCTTCGAGGCCGCACACGCCGTCCTCATGCGTGGCGACTTCGACCGGTCCCCAGGAGCAGTCGATCCGGATGCCCTCCTGGCGTGCCTCCAAGACCTCATGGTCCGAGGCGGGCATCTCGGTCTCGTTCTCGAGACAGATCACGCGTACGTCGGTGGCGCCAAGCCTCCGGGCGGTCCGCGCAACGTCCATCGCGACGTTGCCTCCGCCAACAACGACTACCGATGAGCCCACATCAGGCTTCTCGCCGCACGCTGCGGCCTCGAGGAAGGGGAGGGCGGCAAGGACGCGCTGTGCGTCGGCCCCGGGGATGGGCAGTGCCCGGCTGCCCTGCAGCCCCACCGTGACCACCACCGCGTCGTGGGACCGGGCCAGCTCGGCGAGTGTGACGTCACGGCCCACCGTGACCCCGGTTCGCACGTCGATGCCCAGGCCCAAGATGAAGTCGATGTCGCGATCGAGCGCGTAGTCAGGCAACCGGTAGTTGGGGATGCCGTAGCGCAGCATGCCGCCCAGCCGCGGTTTCGAGTCGTAGATAGTGGCCGAGAAGCCCGCGAGCGCCAGGTCGTATGCGGCCGTCAGCCCGGCCGGACCCCCGCCCACCACGCCCACCGACATCCCGTTTGCCGCTTTCGACACGGGTGTGGGGTACAAGCCGAAGTCGGCGGCAGCGCGCTTGAGCTGCGCGATCGCAACCGGCTCGTCGAGGTGGCAACGCCTGCAACCGTCTTCGCACGGCCGCAGGCACACTCGACCGCAGACCGAGGGCAGCGGGTTGTGCTCGATGACGATCTCAAGCGCGTCGGTGTGTCGACCCTCTGCGATGGCCGTGAGGTAGCCCGGGACGTCGATGTGGACGGGGCACTTCGCACGGCATGGTGCGTAGACCCGGTTCAGCTCTGAACCGAATGCGAGCACGTCGTCTGTGCGGTCTGTCGGCACGTGGGTCACCATGTCGTCGCGTCCGTGCGCTGTCAGCTCGCCCTGCGGCGAAGGAACGCAGGGATATCGGCTGCCTCATAGGGCCCCACGGTGACCTGCCAGCCATCGAGTTCCTCGGCAAAGGAGTTCAGTTCCCCCTCCAGCTTCGCCTTTTCCTCATCGAAGGATTTGCGGCGGACCGCCAGCTCCGCCTCCTTGACCTTCAATTCGGTTTCGAGCCGGTCGAGTTC
>CAYXQU010000126.1:0-5609 GCA_964467305.1 uncultured Eubacteriales bacterium | reverse complement strand
TGGCCGGGGCGACCGGCCAGGTCGACGCGCACGTCGCCACCGCGCTCGCGCTCGCGGTGGCAGAACTGGTGCACAACGCGATCGAGCACGGTTTCCCGGCCGGGGAGCCGGGCACCGTCGAGGTCACCATGCGTCGCGTGCCAGGCGAACTCGTACTCACCGTCCGAGACGATGGGCGCGGCCTGCCTGACGACTTCGACCCGCGCTTCTCGGCGAACCTGGGGCTTGAGATCGTCCGCACCGTCGTCGAGAGCGACCTGAGAGGAACGCTGCGGTTCTCCGCAGGCAAAGGAACCACCGTCACCGTCCGCGTACCGCTGACCTGACCTCCCACCGTCCAACTCACAGCGAAAGAGGGCTTCATGCGTGTCGTGATCGCCGAAGACGAATCCATCATCCGGATGGACCTGCGCGAGATGCTCGAGGAAGAGGGCCACGAAGTGGTGGGCGAGGCCCGCAACGGTGCCGAGGCGATCGAGCTGACGCGCGAGCTTGAGCCCGACATCGTCTTCATGGACATCACCATGCCTGATGTCGACGGCATCCAGGCCGCAGAGGTCATCGGTGCCGAACAGCTTGCTCCGGTGGTCATGGTCACGGCGTTCTCTCAGGCGAGTTACGTCGAAGGGGCGACCAAAGCCGGGGCCATGGCCTACGTGGTCAAGCCGTTCTCGCGGGCCGACATCGTGCCGGCGATGCAGGTCGCCGTATCGCGGTACGCCGAGAGCGCCACGCTCGCCAGCGAAGTCGCCGATCTCACCGAGCGGCTTGAGACCCGCAAGGTGCTCGACCGGGCCAAAGGGCTGCTCATGCAGCGGGGGATGAGCGAGCCCGAGGCGTTCAAGCGGTTGCAGAAGCTTGCGATGGACAAGCGCAAGTCACTGCGCGAGATCGCCGAAGCAGTGATCTTGGCAAGCGAGGCCACCGAGTAGGACTTGGTGCTATACTTCTTAGGTGTTGATTGATTACAACCTAGAAAGTGTAGCTTCATGGACGATATTGACTCCGAAATCATAAGTGCGCTTACCAGCGACGGGCGTATCACCTTCTCCGAACTGTCGCAGCGCATCGGGCTGTCGGGTCCGTCCACGGCCGAGCGCGTCCGTCGCCTTGAGGCCGAGGGGGTCATCTGCGGCTACACCGCGCAGGTCGATCCGGCGTCTGTCGGTGCCGGACTGGGCGCATACGTGATGGTCACCCTCGATGCTCCTTCCGTGCGCGCACCCTTCCTGCAGGCGATGCATGCCTTGGACCCGGTCCTTGAGGTTCACCACATCGCTGGTGATGCCGACTACCTGCTCAAGGTGCGCTGCGCCGATACCGCTGCCTTGGAGTCCCTCATCTCGGAGGGCATCAAGAGCGTGGCCGGTGTAGGCCGCACGGTGACCACCATCGTCCTCTCGACCGCCTTCGAGCGCCCGGTGGGGTCGTCGCACCGGTGAGCGCGCCACTTGCGGTCGTGGCCCGCACCTTCGTCATCGGTATCGCGGTAGCCGCTCCCGTCGGCGCGATGGGCGTCCTGTGCATGCAGCGGACCCTCGAGCGCGGCTGGCGGTCCGGGATGGCCACCGGGCTGGGTATCGCGACCGCCGATGGCATATACGCAGGCCTGGCCGCATTCGGCGTGGCCGCGGTCTCATCGGCGTTCGTCGCGTGGCAGACCCCGCTGCGGCTGCTGGGTGGGGCGGTGCTGCTGTACCTGGGGATTCGTACGATGATGCGCTCCCGTGACTCCGACTGTGATCGCGTGCCCGTGGTGTCGCCGTCCGGCTCGCACTACGTGGCCGCCCTTGGCCTCACCCTCACGAACCCCATGACGATCATGGCGTTCGGAGCCGTGTTTGCGGGTGCAGGCCTTTCAGCGGCTCCCTCCGCGGGCGTCGCGGCGCTGGCGACCGCAGGCGTCGCTTTCGGGTCGCTGACCTGGTGGCTGCTTCTCGTCACACTCGTGACATTGGTAAGGCACCGCGTGGGTGATGCTCTCACCGTGGGTGTGTCGCGAGTATCCGGCGTGGTGATCGCGGCTTTCGGCATCGCGGCGATGCTGTCGGTGGTCGTCTAGCTCAGCCACTGTGCTCAGGGCCGCTTGGCGGCAAACTTGCCGACGAACGCACTGTCACGTGTCAACTTGACGTTGCCCGTCAGGTTTCTCACCCGCTCGCCTCGCGGTCGTTCAGGCAGCCTCATGAGTCCCCGATAGCCGGGGTGGAGGTGGTCTGGATGCAAGCACTTCAGCTCAAGTTGTTGGTGGCTTTCGCGGTCATCGTCACGATGGCTGTCGGGCTTGCTGCCAGCGCGATTCCCGCCCAGGCCGACACGGCACCCGTGCGTGTCGCCGTCGTCGTGCGACGGAGTGTCGCCCTCACCGTCGCGAAGCCCGTCGGGGAAACGAACTGTGGGCTCGCCATCGCCTCGAACGTCGAGTGCTATGCCGAGCCAACCACCATCGTCCGCGACGGCACCGCGGTCACGGCGCTCACGGTCGTGCCCTCTCGGTAGCGAACGGCCGGCGCCGTTCATGCAGGCGCATGTATGCCACTCGCGTTGCACTCTCAGGGTGCGCATATCTCGCCGTTCACCGAAAATTCCTTTGTCGCCCAGTCTCATTTCCCCGTTGCAGTGGTACCTCTGTGATGTGCGGCGCTAAGGGTGCCGCAATCGGAAGGAGGACACAGATGGGCGATACGGGCGAGAGCACTTCGATGGGCATGGGTACTCAGCCGGCTACCAGACGTGATGCGATCAAGTACGGCTTGGCTGCGCTGGCGGCTATGGGCGTGGGTGCGCTGGCTCCTGCACAGGCGTTTGCGGGCACGGGCAACCTGCAATACGGTGCCAGCAATGACGCCGGTGCAGACGGCACTGTTCTGACCTCCAGCAATGGGGTCGGGCTCATACTGGAACCCGGTCCGACTCAGACCGGGTCAACGTTGACCCTGACAAACACTCATGTCTCGTCGGGCACCGGCATCTTCCGCACAAGCGGGCACTGCTTGTATGCCAGCCAGAACGGCATCGGCACGGCCGCGGTCGTCCGCAACGAAGGCACCGGTACGTCGCTGTATTCGTCCGCATCGTCCGGCGTCGCCATGTACGGACAGAGCGCAACGGGCATCGGCGTGCTCGCCGTTGGCGGGCTCGCGCCGCTGCGTCTGGCTGCGTCCGGGACCGCTGGCGCTCCTTCGACCGGTACACATACGATCGGCGAGCTGTACGTCGACAGCACGGGTGTGTTGTGGTCCTGCGCCGTTGCGGGGACGCCGGGCGCGTGGCGGCCCGTCCTTCTTGGTGGTGCGGATGCCGCGGTAGCAAAGCTGACGACCACCGGCACCGCCACGGTCGCCGGCACGGCGACGCTCAAGGGCGCCACGGTACTCAAGGGCTCCCTGACCGCCGAGAAGACCGCCAAGGTCAAAGGCGACGCCACCTTCGAGGCCAAGACCATCTTCAAGCGCTCCGGCCGTAAGCGGGTCTCCAAGGGTAAGTCGTCAGTGACGGTGACGGTACCGGGCGGTATCTCCACTTCGGCGAACGTCCTGTGCACGCTGCAAGCGAGCGCGGGCACGGGAGTCTACATCCGTTACGCCAAGCGGACCAGCGCAACCACCTTCAAGATCTACCTGAACAAGAAGGCGACCACGTCGACGGCGCATGTCGGCTGGATGGTCATGGGCTGATTCAGGCCACAGGAGTTTCACGCAGGGGCCAGGCAGCAGCTTGGCCCCTGCTGCGTGTTTCGGGCGTGTTTCCCCGCGCGACAGGGCATGGTATACTCTCGCGCACGGCGCATACGTGCGTCGCGAGAATCTGCGAGCAATGGCGCTCGTTTCGACGGAAGACACCTCCGTCGGGGCGGGCGTTTTGTTTTCTCGGCGTACTTCAGTGCGTCGGGTCGATCAGGAAGGCGCGTCACATGAAGGAGTTCGCGGTCTTCTGGGGGTGCACCATCCCCGCGCGGTTCCCGTTCATCGAGAAGTCGGTGCGCGTGATGTTCGACGACCTGGGAGGTCAGATCCACGAGCTGCCTGGTCATACGTGTTGTCCCGAGGGCACGCTGGTCAAAGCGAACGATCCCGACTCGTTCTTCACGGCGGCCGCACGCAACCTCGCCATCGTCGAAAAGTCGGGACAGGACCTGGTCACGCCGTGCAACGGCTGCTACTCCACGTTCAAGGAGACGCAAAGCCACCTCAAGACCGATTGGCGCGAGCGTGATGCCATCAACGCGCGCCTTGCCACCGAAGACCTGCACTACGACGGCTCGCTCAACGTGGTGCACTTCGCCGAGTGGCTCTCGGACCACATGGGCCCGGGGTTGATCGCCAGCAAAGCGGTCAAGCAGTTCTGGGGGATGAACATCGCCGTGCACTACGGCTGTCACCTGCTGCGCCCGCAGCCGGCCGTGAAGTGGGACGACCCGCTGCATCCCACGAAGGTCGAAGGGATCGTCGCGGCGCTGGGTGCACGCGTGGTGGACTACCCCACGAAGATGCAGTGCTGTGGCGGCTACCTCGACCGCGTGGGCGAGCGCGAGGGCTCGCTGGCGTTCAACCGCCGCAAGCTCTACGACCTGCAGGCTCACGATGTGGATGCACTCGTGGTGGTGTGTCCCAGCTGCTTCCAGCAGTTCGACTTGAACCAGGCCGCCTTGCAGCGTGCCAACGAGCCGGTCAACGTTCCGGTGCTCTACCTGTCCGAGCTCATCGGTCTGGCCTACGGCCACACCCCCGAAGAACTGGGCATGGACATGCACCGCGTGAGCGTCCAGCCGTTCCTCGACAAGTGGCAGTCGCGCACCGCCGATAAGGTCCATCTCTCAGAGCACTTCGACGTGGCGCTCCTCAACAAGTGCGACACCTGTCGTGCGTGCAAGGACGACTGCCCGGTGTGCAAGGTCGATCCCACGTTCCAGCCAAACGACATCATCCGCGCGCTCATCGATGGCAAGGTCGACGAGGTGCTCGACGACCCCAACATCTGGAAGTGCCTGGAGTGCTTCACCTGTCTGGAGCTGTGCCACAGCGACATAGGCATGGCCGAGGTGTTCCGCACCCTGAAGGAACTCGCTCTCAAGCAGGGGAGCGGCCCCGAGTCCGTTCCCGCGAGCTACAAGACGTTCATGGAGACCGGCATGCTCGGCAAGCCCAAAGAGGGCGCCCGCAAGAAGCTGGGACTCGCCCCGCTGCCCGAAGGCGGCGGAGATGCGGTCCAACGATTGATGGGCTGTGATGCCGTCATCGCGGCATGCGACATCGAAGGAGAGGACTAGGATGGCGTACGAACCGCTTCTGGAGCGGATGCCCACCACGAAGCCTGCGGGTTTCTCGGACCGTGAGAACCTGTTCGATCTCGAGCGTCCCGCCTACCGCGAGGAGGCATCGTTCAAGATCCACGGCGGCTGCGGTCTCATGGGTATCTGTGACCAGTCCGGCACGCTGATGAGCGGCGAGAACGCCATCAAGGCGATGGCCGTTCAGCGCGACCGCGGCAACGGCCTTGGCGGCGGTTTTGCCGGCTACGGCATCTACCCCGAGTTCCCGGACCACTTCTGCTTCCACATGATGTATCACGACGTGAAGGCCAAAGAAGAGGCCGAGGCGATTTTCGAC
>CAYXQU010000125.1:0-5691 GCA_964467305.1 uncultured Eubacteriales bacterium | reverse complement strand
ACGCCAAGGAGCACATCGACACGTTCGTGGTCGTCTCGGGTGACTCGGACTTCACGCCGCTCGTGCTGCGACTCAAGGAGAACGGCAAGACGGTCGTAGGTGTGGGCATGCGTGACTCCACGAGTGACCTGCTGGCCGCCAACTGCGACGAGTTCATCTACTACGAGGACATCGGTGCACCCGCAGGCGCACCCGCTCTGGGCGAGGCGGTGCCGCGCAAGAAGCGCCCCGCCTTCAAGTTGCTGTTCGAGACGATCGAGGCCCTGCAGCGCGAGAACGTCGCCGTCATGCACTCTTCGCTGGTGAAGGACACGATCCGTCGCAAGCAGCCGCAGTTCTCGGAGAGCACCTACGGGTACCGGTCGTTCAACCAGTTCCTCGAGGACGCTCAGAGCCTGGGGTACCTGACGCTGCGCGTCGACCAGCGCTCAGGGACCTACGTGGTGGAGGGCTTCTCGGCGAAGTGACGCCGGTCACGCACGCTGCCGCGATCGACCTCAAGCACGGCGCGCACGGTGCCGAGTGATATACTGTCCGAACGCACCCATTCGTAGCATCGTCGTCTCAGGGGCAGCATATGTACCGCCGCACGTCTCGCATCGGCGCGTCCGCGCTGACACTCCTCATCTGCCTGGCCTTCGTCGTGCCGACACCGGCCGCCGCCATCACGCGCAAGCAAGTCGTGAAGCGCGCCACGGTGTGGGTCAAGGCCAAGGTGCCCTACAGCCAGACCAAGTACGCGACGGTCTCCGGCTCCGTGCTGTCTACGACAAGCCCCTCGACCAAGGGGTACCGGACCGACTGCTCGGGCTACGTCTCCATGAGCCTGGGGCTCGAGACATCCAAAGGCCTGCCCCTGTCGCTTGACACCGGCTCTTTGCCCTCGCGCCTCGTGCCCATCAAGAAGTCGCAGCTGCTTCCCGGCGACATCATCTTGCGTCCCAAGACGCTCAAGATCGACGGCAAGCGCGTCCCCTATGGGCACGCCGTGGTCTTCGGAGGCTGGACCGACTCCACCAAGAAGACGTACTGGGGCTTGCATGAATCCAGCAGCGCCAAGGGTGCCGTGCGTGCGAAGGTCAACTGGGGGACGTCGGGATTCGGCACCGCCAAGGGCTTCGCACCCTACCGCTACCGCGGGATCCGAGAAGGCATCGTTGTACCTCGGACGTTCGGCAGGTGAGCGCGTACTCGTTCTTCGCGCCCTGTCCTCGCGGGGTCGAGCCCTACCTCGCCGATGAACTGCGCCGGCTGGGTCTGCGCAGCGTACGGCCGCAACGTGGCGGCGTGCTGTTCGCCGGTCGGATCACCGCGGGATACCGGGCGCTCCTGTGGTCTCGGCTGGCGTCTCGCGTACTGCTGTCACTGGGTGACGTGGACGCGTCGAGTGCTGACACGCTCTACGAGGGTGTGAAGGCGATTGCCTGGGAGGACCATCTCGCGGCCGAGGGCACGCTCGCCGTGGACTCTTCCGGGGTCAACGACGCCCTGCGCAACACGCAGTTCACCGCGGTGCGCGTCAAAGACGCGATCGTCGACCGGTTCCGGGAACGCACCGGCACACGCCCCAGCGTCGAAACCACAGCACCGGACCTGCGCATCAACGCGGTGGTGACGCGCGACAAGGTGAAGCTCGCCATCGACCTGTCGGGTGAGCCGCTCCATCGCCGCGGATACCGGACCCAGGGCATCCAGGTCGCCGCCCCCATGAAAGAGACGCTCGCAGCCGCGCTGCTCGAGGTCGCCGGGTGGCGCGATATCGCAGCGGCGGGCGGCGGCTTCGCCGACCCGATGTGTGGCTCGGCAACGATCGCGATCGAGGCTGCGTGGATGGCGGCCGACACCGCTCCGGGCCTTCGCCGCGCGAGATGGGGGTTCGACCGCTGGTTGGGACACGACGAGTCCGCGTGGAACGACCTGCTCGACGATGCAGACGCACGCTGTGAGGCGGGTCTCGAGACGCTCGGGCCCATCCTCGCATCCGACAGCGACCCCGCAGCCGTGGAGATCGCCGAGCAGTGTATCCGCAAGGCGGGTCTGGCCGGGCGCATCTCGCTTGCCACACTGCCTCTGTCGCAGGCCGGTCCTCCGGCATCGACGGGCACGGGGCTTGTCGCTTGCAACCCGCCCTACGGCGAGCGGTTGTCGCAGCGCAGCGAGCTATCCGGGCTCTACGGGCAGCTCGCTGCACTCATGCGCGGTGCGTTCGGCGGCTGGGAACTCGCGGTCATCACGCCGGATCCGCAGCTCGCACCGGCGCTGGGCGAGAAGCCCGCGCGCGCCCACGAGCTCTACAACGGCAAGATCCCCGTGCTGGTCTCGGTGTTCGGGGGCTTCTCGGCGTCTCCGGAGCATACGGCGTCCTCGACCCCGTTGGCCCCCCAGCTGTCCGCACCCGATGCTTCGGCGCAAGCGTTCGAGAACCGTCTGCGCAAGATGGCCAAGCATCTGGGTTCGTGGGCCCGCAAGACCGGCGTCACCTGCTACCGCGTCTACGACGCCGACTTGCCCGATTACAACCTTGCGGTCGACCTCTACACGGGCGCGGGAGACGACTCGGGCAAGCGCTACGCGCACATCGCCGAGTACGCGCCGCCCGCGGACGTGGATCCCCACAAGGCGGCTCAGCGCATGGAGTGGGCGCGAGAGGCGGTCGCGGGGGTTCTCGGTATCGATGAGGCCGACGTCTTCGTGAAGCGCCGAGAGCGCAAGCGGGGAAGCGCCCAGTACGAGCGTCTCGCCCGCACGGGCACCACCGTCACGGTGGGGGAGAACGGGCTGCTGTTCGAGGTCAACCTCTCGGACTTCCTCGACACCGGCCTGTTCCTCGACCACCGAGACACCCGAGCGCGGGTACGCGAACTCGCCGCCGGCGCGCGCTTCCTGAACCTGTTCGCCTACACCGGCACCGCCAGCGTCTACGCTGCGGCCGGTGGCGCCGTCTCCACCACCACGGTGGATCTCTCGGCGACGTATCTTGAGTGGGCCGGGCGCAACATGAGCCTCAACGGAGGCTCAGGCCCTCAGCACTCACGCGTCCAGGCCGACGTGATGCGCATGCTCGACACCGCTCGTCGCAACGGGAACCGCTACGAGCTGATCTTCTGTGACCCACCCACGTTCAGCAACTCGAAACGCATGGACGACACGTGGGACGTCCAGCGGGACCATGTCGCGCTGATCGCGGCCGCGGCGCGTGTTCTCGCGCCAGGCGGCACGCTCATCTTCTCGTGCAACCGCAAGAAGTTCGTCTTGGACGAGGCCGCCTTGGCAGATGCGGGACTCGTCGCCCGCGACGTGACCCGCGCCACCATCCCCAAGGACTTCGAGCGCACGCCCAAGGTGCACGCCTGCTGGCTGATCACCCACGCCCACCAGGACGACCCCGAGCTTCCATGACGCGGGGCGACGCACTCGAGTACAGCGTCCGGGTGAGCGATCGGGCACGCAAAGTGCGCCTGACCGTCTCGGCACGCGAGGGTCTCGTTGTGGTCGTGCCACGAGGTGCCCTGGTCGACGCGGGGCGTCTTGTGCGGAGCAGGGAGCCGTGGGCACGCCGCGCACTCGAGCGGGTTGCCGAGAAGCGCGCGGAGTACCTGGCAGGTCCCGAAGCGGCGATGCCGGCCACGATCGACCTGGCGTTCACAGACGGCGTGCTTCCGGTTCGCTACGAGATTCGCGAGGCGGCCAAGTCAGGCACCCGCGCGGTGGTTCGCGACGGCGAACTCGTGGTCGAGGGTGCTTTCGATGCTCGCGCGCGTATCGAGGCGCTCAGGCGCTGGCTGTCACGCTGCGCCCGAACCGAGCTGCCCGAGCGCGCGAGCACGCTGGCCCGCCTCCACGGGCTCAAGCCATCCAGGGTCCGCATCACAACGGCGCGCCAGCAGTGGGGGAGCTGCTCGGCAGCGGGCACGATCTCGCTCAACCGCAGCCTCATGCTGCTGCCCGATCACCTGGCAGACGCGGTCATCGCCCACGAGCTCGCCCACCTGCGGGTGATGAACCACTCGGCGCAGTTCTGGCGCGTGGCACAGACGCTTGATCCGGCGGCCATGCGCCACAGGGCTGAGCTGGCCCGTGCGGCGGAGTCGCTGCCCGCCTGGCTCGACGTGTAAGCCCGCCTGTCTCTCGCGTGCCTGACACCACACCGCGGCTGTCGTACAATAGCTGTTCCCGCCATCAGCATCTCGAGCCGAGAAGTGCATGTTCGGGGAGCCATCGAAGCGCGCTCGAGTGCTGAGTCTGCGCGCCCCGCTTTGGACTTACGGAGGTTCGTACGCGTGGATACCACGAAGATATGGGAGATGCCGGTCGAGAGCGTTCTGGGTGACGGACCCGTGAAGCTTGACGACACCACGTTGCGCGACGGCGAGCAGACCGCCGGCGTGGTGTTCACCAATGCCGAGAAGGTCGCCATCGCCAAGATGCTCGACGAGATCGGAATCGACCAGATCGAGGCCGGTATCCCCGTCATGGGTGGTGACGAGCGCGAGGTCATCGAAGAGATCGCGGGCCTTGGCCTGAAGGCGAGCGTGCTGGGCTGGAACCGCGCGAACGTCGCCGACATCCAGACCTCGATCGACTGCGGTGTCGATGCGGTCGCCATCTCGCTGGCCACAAGTGACATCCACATTGAGACCAAGCTCCAGAAGGACCGCAAGTGGGTCCTCGATTCGATCCGCGAGGCCGTGGCGTTCGCGAAGAGCAACGGCGTCTATGTCTCGGTCAACGCCGAGGACGCGTCCCGCACCAGCTTCGAGTTCCTGCTCGAGTACGCCGCGGCCGCCAAGGCCGAGGGAGCCGACCGCCTGCGCTTCTGCGACACCATCGGCATCATGGAGCCGTTCCGTACCTACAAGGTCATCAAGGAGCTCATCGAGCACACGGGTCTTGAGATCGAGATGCACACGCACAACGACTTCGGCATGGCCGTGGCCAACGCGATCGCCGGCATCCACGGCGGTGCCACGTGGGTCAACGTCACCGTGGGCGGTCTGGGTGAGCGTGCGGGCAACGCAGCGCTCGAAGAGGTCGTCATGGCGCTCAAGTACCTCGAAGGCTTCGACCTCGCGTTCGACACCAAGCGCTTCACCGAGGTCGTCGACTACGTCATGACCGCAGCCGGGCGCACCGTTCCTGTCTGGAAGCCGGTCGTGGGCTCGAACATGTTCGCCCACGAGAGCGGCATCCACGCCGACGGTGTCATCAAGAACCCCAAGACCTACGAGGTCTTCAGCCCCGACGAGGTGGGTGGCGAGCGACAGATCGTGGTGGGCAAGCACTCCGGCAGCCGCACCCTCGAGATGAAGTTCGGCGAGTACGGCATCCCGCTGTCCCGCGAGCACGCCGCCGCGCTGCTGCCGCACGTCCGCTCGAAAGCCATCGAACTCAAGCGGCCGCTGTTCGACAAGGAGCTCGTCGAGCTGTTCCGCGAGTTCATCGTCGCCCAGACCGGCGTCGCATCATAGTCCATCCGCAACCCATGTCCGCTCACCACCCAGGAGGCTGATTCCACTGGCAGGCAAGACCATCGCCGAGAAGATCTTCTCGGCACACTCCGCCACCGACGCGCACGCCGGTGACATCGTCGTCGCCGACGTCGACTTCGTCATGGGCCAGGACGGCACCTCGCCGCTGGCCATCAAGGCGCTCGAGCGCATGGGCGTCACGCAGGTCTTCGATCCCAAGAAG
>CAYXQU010000124.1:0-5720 GCA_964467305.1 uncultured Eubacteriales bacterium | reverse complement strand
TCATCGTGGTAATGACCTCATGCGCCCCGATCTTCGCCTTCATGAGCGCCGGGATGAACGCCCAGGCAGCACCCGCGAGTGCGGCCGCGACGAGCGCGAGCGGCGCCGCGACGAACCACGGCTGGCCACCCAGCTGGTAGCCGAAGAAGGCGGCGGCCAGGCCTCCCAGGAAGAGCTGGCCTTCGGCACCGATGTTGAAGAGGCCAGCGCGGAAGCCGTAAGCAAGCGCAAGACCGGTGAAGACGAGCGGCGTTGCCCTCAGCAGCGTCTCGCCAATCTGCCGCGTTCCGCCGAAAGCCCCGGAGAACATCGCGACGTAGGCCTCGACCGGGCTCTTGCCCGACGCGAGGATGACGACCGACCCGATCAGCATAGCGACGAGCACAGAGATGAACGGCGTTGCGATCCTGATCAGGCGCTTGATGCGCTCCTGCTCGAGGGCGAAGCGGCGCTCCTCGTTCTCGCGCTCAATAGCTGGGCTGAACGGCTGCTGGTTGTTGTTCGGGGACTCAGACATTGGTCCCCTCCGGGAGATCGGAGACGCCGGTTGCATAGGCGCCCTGCGTACCCTTGCCGCCCGTCATGAAGTAACCGAGCTGCTCTTCGGTCACCGCTCCCCCTTCGAACTCAGCAGCGATACGTCCCTCGTAGACGACGAGAATCCTGTCCGAGAGCGACATGACCTCTTCGAGCTCCATGCTCACGAGCAGAACCGCCTTGCCCGCGTCGCGTTCGGCAAGGATGCGCCGGTGGACGAACTCGATGGCGCCTACGTCCAAGCCGCGCGTCGGCTGCGCCGCGACGAGCAGGTTCGGGTCGCGTCCGAGCTCCCGCGCGAGCACGAGCTTTTGCTGGTTGCCGCCTGAGAGGTTGGCTGCGGCGACGTGAGGCGTCGGCGTGCGAACGTCGTAGTCCGCGATGCGCTTGGCCGCAGTCCGCTCGAGGGCCTTGCGATCGAGGATGCCGAACCGCGAGAACGGCGGCCGGCGATGGTCCCCGAGTGCAAGGTTCTCGACCAGATCGAAGTCGAGCACCAAGCCACGCCGATGGCGGTCTTCGGGCACGTGGCTCACGCCTTGGGCGATGGTCGCGCGCGTGCTGGCGTGTGTTATCTCCTCGCCGCGCAGCCGAATCGCACCGCTCGTCGGTCGTCTCAGACCCATGATCGCCTCGACGAGCTCGCGCTGGCCGTTGCCGTCGACTCCGGCGATTCCCACGACCTCGCCTGCGCGGACAGCGAGGCTCATGCCGCGTACGGCCTCGAGCTTGCGGTCATCGAGCACCTTCAGGTCCTCGATCTGGAGCACCGCCTCCTTCGGCGAGGCGGGCTTTTTGTCGACGCGCAGCACAACCTCGCGTCCGACCATCATCTTGGCAAGCGACTCTTCGTTGCACACGCTCGGGGTCGTCTCACCGACGACAGCCCCCATACGCATGACGACGATGCGATCGGCGAACGCCATGACCTCGTCGAGCTTGTGGGTGATGATCACGACGGCCAAACCCTCGTCCACGAGCCCGCGAACGATGTCGAAGAGCTCGCGCACTTCCTGCGGCGTGAGCACCGCGGTGGGTTCGTCGAGGATGAGGATCTTCGCATCGCGGTAGAGCGCCTTCAAGATCTCCACGCGCTGCTGTCGGCCTACCGACAGGTCCATGACGCGCGCATCGGGATCGACCTTCAGGCCGTAGCGCTCGGAGAGCTCCATGACCCGCGTACGCGCCGCGTCACGGTCGATCACGCCGCCGAAGCCGGAGGTCGGCTCTCCGCCGAGCACGATGTTCTCCGTGACGGACAGCGGCTCGACCAGCATGAAGTGCTGGTGGACCATGCCGATCCGCAGGGCGATGGCGTCGGACGGCCCTTCGATCTCAACTAGCTTGCCGTCGACGAGGATCTCGCCCTCGTCTTTGGCGAGCAGGCCGTAGGCGACGTTCATGAGCGTCGACTTGCCCGCGCCGTTCTCGCCCAACAGCGCGACGACTTCTCCGCTCGCTACTGCGACCGAGACGTCGTCGTTGGCAAGAACGCCGGGAAAGCGTTTGGTGATGTGACGAAGCTCCAGGGCGATGTCGCGCCCGGATCCTGCAGAGGGTGCCGGGCACGCAGCGACCGTTTCATCGGCCATGGAGACCCCCGTCTAGAAGTCGGGCGGGATGTGGAGCGGGCCCCACTGTGGGACCCGCTCCACCAATCCGCGATTCGAGCTACTCGGAAGGAACCGTGACGGCGCCGGACTTGATGTCCTCCTGCGCCTTTGCGATAGCGTCCTTGATCTCCTGCGGCATCTTGCTGTCCCACTCGTGGAACTCGGCAAGGCCCACGCCGTCTTCGGCAAGACCGAAGACCTTGTTCTCTCCGCCCTTGAGCTCGCCCTTGACGGCGGCCTCGACGGTCTGGAACACGGCGTTGTCAACGCGCTTGACGGCCGAGGTGACGATCGTGTCGCCCGGATCGGTCAGCGTGTTGTACTGGTCGGCGTCGACGCCGATGAACAGTGCCTTGTTGTCCTTGGCCGCGCTGAACGAGCCGTTACCGGTCTGGCCGGCTGCGGCGAAGATGATGTCCGCGCCACCCTCGATCATGGCCTTGGCGGCTTCGGCACCCTTCTGCTGATCGGTGAAGGAGCCGGTGTAGACGCTCTTGACCTCGATGGCCGGGTCGACCGACTTGGCGCCGGCCTCGTAGCCGATCTTGAAGCGCTGGACGGCCGGAATCTCCATGCCGCCGACGAAACCGATGACCTTCTTGTCGTTGATACGATCGTCGACCTCGGTCTGCGTCGTGAGCATCGCTGCCATGACGCCGGCGAGATAGGCTGCCTCTTGCTCCTTGAAGTTGAGGCCAACGACGTTGGCTGCAGGCTCCTCGAAGAAGATGTCGATGCCGCCGAAGGTGGTCTCCGGTGACTGCGGGGCGACCTTGATGAGCGTGTCGGTCATCAGGAAGCCAACGGCGAAGATCGGGTTGAATCCGGCGTTCACAAGCTGGGTGATGTTGTTCTCGTAGTCGGTCGCTTCACCGGACTCGACTACCTCGATCTCAACGCCCAGTTCGGACTCGGCGCGCTGAAGACCAGCGTACGACAGGTCGTTGAACGACTTGTCGCCCAGCCCGCCGATGTCGGTGACCATAGCGGCCTTGACGTCGGTTGTGGGCTCCTCGGTGGGCGCGGGCGCCTCGGGCTCAGGGCTCGCACAACCTGCAACGAGCGACGCGACCAATGCGGCCGCCAACAGTACCGCGACGATCTTTCCCCACTTCGATCTCACAGAGAATCCCTCCTCCATCCACGGAACAGTGCCTGTGTGCATTCTAGATCAGCTTGAACGCACAGCGCCGCTCCCTCACGGGTCTGCCACCGGCGCGCAAAGCACGACTATCTGCCCGCGCGCGGGTGTGTCGTTACATATTCTTCCCTAATGTGGCGTCTATCCACGTGTGTATACACTTGAGTCGTGGAAATATCCGAGTGCCCGAGCATCTCCTGAAGAGCGCGCAGGTCCGCTCCGCCCTCAAGCATGTGTGTCGCGAACGAGTGCCTGAGCGTGTGCGGGTGCAGGCCTTCAAGGCCCACTTTCTCGCCGTAGGCACGCACCATCGCGTAGACCGACTGCCGGGACAGCCGCGCACCGCGCTGACTGAGGAACACCGCTGATGTCGCCCTCCCCATGGACCTGCGCGAATGCAACCGGGGTCTCCCGGCCGCGACGTACCCTGACAGCGCCGCCGATGCCATGCCCGCCAGAGGAACCATCCGCTCCTTGTCGCCCTTGCCCACGACTCGCAGGTAGCCTTGCTCGATGTCGACGTCGAGGGTGTCGAGGCCCACGAGTTCGCTCACGCGCAGCCCGCACCCGTAGAGCGTCTCAAGAATGGCCCTATCGCGAAGACCCGCCGCGCCATCGGGAAAGGGCTGCCCCAACAAGCGCTCGACCTCATCGACCGAGATCACATCGGGCAGACGCTCGGGCACCTTGGGCAAAGGAACCCGCGCGGTGGGGTGGTTGTCGGTCATGCCTTCTCGGACAAGGAAGCGATGGAACCCCTTCACCGACGAGAGCTTGCGCTCGATGGAACTGGGCGCCATTCCCCGCTCTCGCAGTGATGCAGTGAACGCCAGCACATCGTCGCGGGTCACTGAGTCGGCATCACCGACCGAACGTGCCGAGAGGAACTCGGAGTACTCGTGCAGATCGCGCCGGTACGCATCGAGCGTATTGGGCGAAGCGCCCCGCTCCACCGAGAGGTGGCCGATGTACTCGTCGACGAGTTTTCTCATGAAACCGATGATACGCCACGGAAGTGACGCTGCGTGGTACTCAACAAGCCGCACAGAACGCCGACCGCCCGCACATGTCGGTGTGCGGGCGGTCGACGAAGGCTTCTTCTGAGCGACGGTCCTAGGCGAGCAGCTGCTCCAGCGACACGTAGTCGAGACCGTGGGCGTCGGCAACCGGCTTGTAGACGACCTTGCCGTCCAAGACGTTGACGCCCTTTGCGAGTGCGGCATCGTCGGATACGGCCTGCTTCCAGCCCTTGTCGGCGATGGCAAGACCGTAGCGAAGCGTCGCGTTGGTGAGGGCCATGGTCGATGTGTTGGGCACGGCACCCGGCATGTTCGCCACGCCGTAGTGGAGCACGCCGTCGACGAAGTACGTGGGGTCGGCGTGGGTGGTGGGCTTGGTGGTCTCGATGCAGCCGCCCTGATCGACGGAGACGTCCACGACCACTGCGCCCGGCTTCATGGAGGGCAGCATCTCCTTGGTGATGAGCCAGGGAGTCTTCGCGCCGGGCAGCAGCACGGCTCCGATGACCAGATCGGCCTCGGTGACGATCTTGGCGATGTTGTGCTTGGACGAGTACAGGGTGCGCACGCTGTTGCCCCAGATCTCGTCGAGGTAGCGCAGGCGATCGAGGTTCACGTCCATGATGGTGACGTCGGCACCCATGCCCTTCGCGACATAAGCTGCGCTGGTGCCCACCACGCCGGCACCAAGTACGACGACCTTGGCGGGCAGCACACCGGGAACGCCGCCCATGAGCACACCGCGTCCACCGAAAGGCTTCTGCAGATACGTCGCACCCACCTGAGCGGCCATGCGACCGGCCACCTCGGACATGGGCGCGAGCAGCGGCAAGGTACGGTTGGGCAGCTCGACGGTCTCGTAAGCGATGCACACCGCGCCGGAGCCGATCAGGCCCATCGTCTGCTCGTAGTCGGGAGCAAGATGGAGGTAGGTGTAGAGGATCTGTCCGGGGCGCAGGCGCGCGATCTCGACGGGCTGAGGCTCTTTGACCTTGACGACCATGTCGGCACGCGCGAAGACCTCATCGGCGGTGTCGACCATCTGGGCTCCGGCCGCGACGTACTCAGCATCGGGGAAGGACGAACCCTCACCGGCGGACTTCTCCACGACCACGGTATGACCGTGCGCCACGAATTCGCCAACGCCGCCGGGAGTCAGACCCACGCGGAACTCGTTGTTCTTGATCTCCTTCGGGACTCCAACGATCACGGAGAGACCCCCTTCTTCGCATGGGACGCGCGGATTGGCGTCCGGACCCAAGCGGGCCCTTTGACTGACATCGAAAACCGGGTCTCAGTTTACCGTCTTGCCCGCACAACGCAACGCCCAAACTGCATGGCCAGAAGCGAGTATTGCATACTGGATGGGGCCCTAGAGCACAGAAGGGCGCAAAGTGAATGCAATCTTGC
>CAYXQU010000123.1:0-5769 GCA_964467305.1 uncultured Eubacteriales bacterium | reverse complement strand
ATACGCTCGATGGCCTCGTCTATCGTGATGAACGGCTCGCGTACTTCCATGGCGGGTCGCTAGTTCCCTTCTGCGAAGTCGCGGAGCATGTCGCCAAGGCCGCGGCGGGCCGACGCGGGCTCATCGTCGTCGTAGGCGTACACATCGACGAAGCGCTTCACGTACTTGGCCATCATGTCGACCTCGACGTTGACAGGCGCACCGATGGGCTTGTCTTTGAGCGTGGTGACTTGCTCGGTGTGCGGTACGACGGCAGCCGCGATGGACTCGCCTTTGATCTGTGCCACCGTCAGCGAGATACCGTCGATGGCGACCGAGCCCTTGGGCACCAGGTACTCCAGAAGGTCACGCGGCACCTGGAACTGGTAGATCGTGCTGTTGCCGGCGGGGTGCCTGAGCAGCAGGCGCCCGATGCCGTCCACATGACCGGTCACCAGATGCCCTCCCAGCCGATCGGAAAGCCTGACGGCCCGCTCGAGGTTCACCTTCGAGCCCTGGTGAAGGTCACCCAAGGTGGTCCGGTCGATCGTCTCGGCCGAGACATCGGCGACGAAGGCCCCGCGGATGAACTTCGCTACCGTGAGGCACACCCCGTCGACCGCGATGGAGTCCCCAATGGCCATGTCCCTGCCGAAGTCCGGTGCGTAGACCTCGATCTGGGCGCCGCCAGATACGCGATCGACGCGAGTGATGATGCCCTGGGTCTCGATCAAACCTGTGAACACGTCAAGTCCCTTCCTTTCAGAAAGCGGCTAGACAGCCGCCGAATCGCTCCTGCGCCACATGGTGGCCGCCACATCTCCCACGATACCCGCTTCTCGCGCCGCGAAGCGGTGGATCAGCCGATGATCGTCAACGTCGCCCTCGTCACCGTAGAGCTCGATGCCACCGCCTCCGCCCATACCCCCGGCCGTGACCGTCACAAGCGCATCGAGGGTCTCAGGAGCGCGCCACAACGCGGCGAGCAGGCGCGGTCCCGGCTCGACAAGCACCTCGTTGCACCCTTCTTCCTCGGCAAGCACCCTGAAGGCGCCCGCAAGACCCTCGCTACCATCGTAGTGCCCGACGCGTACCCATGCCGGGAGCTGGGTGATCCAGGAGTCCTGCGCGCCGTGCGATTCCACGAGCACCAGGGTGTGAGCTTCGCGATCGGTGAAGATGCGCGATGTGAGTGGAGGCGGCGCCGAACGGACGAGGACGACACGCAGGGGCTGATGCGGTGCGCTCACACCTTCTTCGTCACGCCGTGTCAAGGCCGGATCGTCGATCGTGACCGTGCTCGCGCCCACCACCACCGCGTCGGCTTGCGCACGAAGCAGCCTGGTGACCGCGGTGCCGGACGCGCCGGTCATGTCGGAGCGCGCGTGAGATCGCACGGTGACCCGCGCGTCCAACGACATCCCCACTTTCGCGGTGACAAGCGGCAGCCCGCAGCGCACGCGCTTGATCCAGCCCTCGTTGAGCTCTTCGAATGGTGTAGGATCCGAGGCGAAGATCACCTCTATACCACCGTCTCGCAGCGTCTGAGCACCACCTGACGCGAGCTTCGACGGATCGGGCATCCCCACGACCACCCGAGCGACCCCAGCTGCCACGAGTGCCTCCGAGCACGGCGGGGTCTTGCCGTGGTGGTCGCACGGCTCCAAAGTCACATAGACGGTCGAGCCGCGGGCTGCATCGCCTGCGGCCTGAAGCGCGAAGATCTCAGCGTGCGGCATGCCCGCGGCGGGATGAAAGCCCTCGCCTGCGACCGTGCCGTCTTGAGACACGATCACGCATCCCACAGCGGGATTGGGTGCGGTTCGACCGGCCCCTTGCAGGGCCAACTCGAGCGCGCGTCTGAGATGTGGGTCATCGACCCGAGAAGCGACATCGGACAACAGCCGCATTGAAGGCGACCTTCCTTCTCCCATCCGGACTATGACCGTCGGCTCCGGAATCTCACCGGATCGGCCCCTTCACAGGGGTTCGCGGGCTTTCACCGCCGGTGGGGAATCTCACCCCGCCCTGAAGAAAAGCGTCGTGATTGTAGC
The DNA here is from genome assembly GCA_964467305.1 of uncultured Eubacteriales bacterium. Lineage (GTDB taxonomy): Bacteria > Actinomycetota > Coriobacteriia > Anaerosomatales > PHET01 > CAVPCY01. The sequence continues at coordinate 3,736 of CAYXQU010000123.1, read as the reverse complement.
ACAGTGGCCGCGCCTGACCTGCGAAGCGGCACGGCCTGTGAGTCAGGATATGGCTGCCTGCGCTGCGTTACGGATGGCGGTGATGGCCGCGACCGGATCGGGCTCGCAGAAGACCGCGTTGCCCGCCACCAGGCATCGGGCGCCCGCCTCGGCAACCAGAGGAGCGGTCGTGGTGTTGATGCCTCCGTCGACCTGGATCAGTGGGCTGAGCCCCAACTCACCGCACATCCAGGCAAGCTCCCCCACCTTCTCGACGGTGCGATCGATGAAACTCTGGCCGCCGAAACCGGGGTTGACGCTCATGATGAGGATCATGTCCACGATGCCCAGCACTTCGATGAGCTGGTCGACCGAGGTTGCCGGGTTGACACTCACGGCCGGTGAAGCGCCTGCTTCCCGGATCCGCGTCAGGGTGCGGTGCAGATGCGGGCAGGACTCGACGTGCACGGTGAGTATGTCGGCGCCCGCATCGAGATACCAGTCGATCGTGGAGTCCGCGTTGTCGATCATCAGGTGGACATCGAGGGGCTTGGTCGCCACGCGCTTGAGCGCCTTGATCACCGGCGGGCCGATCGTGAGGTTGGGCACGAAATGCCCGTCCATGACATCGACATGGATGTAGTCGGCGCCACCAGCCTCGACGATTTCCACCGCCTCGGCGAGCCGCGTGAAATCGGCCGAGAGGATCGAGGGTGCTATCAAGACGCGTTCGCTCATCGGTCGGGCTCCTTCGTTGTCATCCGGTCGGCCGTGGATATGCACCGAAATCAAGCGGCGGCTAGTCGGTCACCAGTCCCATTCCGTGCAGCTCATCACGGGCCTCTCGGCCCATGAGCAGGTCACCGGCGGCCCTGGGGTCGAGCCCATCGTAGAGCACCGCCCTTACAAGCTCGGTGAGCGGCATCTCGACGCCCTCGCGCTTGCCCAGCTCATCAACGGAGATGCAGGCGACGGCACCTTCGGCCACCATATGCGTCTTCTCGTAGAACTGCTGCATGGTACCGCCCTCGGCCACAAGCTGCCCGAGCCCGCGGTTACGTGAGTGGCGGCTTGTGCACGTGACGATGAGGTCCCCCATACCCGCCAGGCCCATGTAGGTGAGCGGGTTGGCACCCATGGCGACCCCCAGGCGGCTCATCTCGGCCAAGCCGCGCGTCATGAGCGTCGCCTTCGTGTTGTCGCCGTAGCCCAGCCCATCGCACATTCCCGCGGCGATGGCCACGATGTTCTTGCTGGCCCCGCATAGTTCGACGCCGATGACATCCGGGTTCGTGTAGACGCGGAAGAACGGCGTCATGAAGGCGTCTTGGAACAGGCTGCGAACCTCCTCAGAGTAGCTGGCGACGACGGTCGCGGACGGCACGCCGCGACTGACTTCCTCGGCGTGATTGGGTCCGGACAACCCGGCGATGCGATCGTCGTTGCCCAGCACGTCTTCGAGCACCTCGGTCATGAGAAACAGCGTGTCTTGCTCCACACCCTTGGACAGGATGCAGATAGGGACATCGCTACCCAGGTGGGGCTTCATAGCCTCAGCGGTCTGGCGCACGCCAACGCTGGGGGTGACCATGACGACCGCTTCGGCACCCTGCAGCGCCTCGCCGATGTCGTCAGAGGCCCTGACCGACTCAGGGATCACAACGTCGGGAAGGTAGAGCGGATTTCGGTGCTCGGCGTTGATCCCTTGGGCGATCTCGGTCTCCCTGGCCCACAAGGAGACCTCATGCCCTTTGCCGCCAAGCAGCCAAGTCACCGCGGTACCCCACGAGCCTGCTCCGATGACCGAGATGCGCACTAGTCCTCCTTGGATCCGGAGACCGCCTCACCGCGACGGTCAAACGATATCTTACTCTCCTCGCCACGCGCGATTCTGCCGATGTTCGCCCAGTGCCGCGCGATGACCAACACCGCGGTCACCACCGAGAACGTCAGCAGCGCGGGACGGTGGCCGTAGAGCAACCACGTGAGCAACGGGAACTCGATCGCGATGAAGAGCGAACCGAGAGACACCATGCGCGTCGCCGCGACGACGGCGATGAAGCTGAGGAACAGGATCGGCCATGACAGCGGCATCATCACCGCGACGGTACCCGCGGCGGTCGCGACCCCTTTGCCTCCCTTGAAGCGGATGTAGGGCGAGAACGAGTGACCGAGCACCGCGGCTATCGCCACCGAGATGAGCACCCAGTCGCGCGCATCTCCCTGGATGTCAGGCGGGCAGACGAGCATCGCCAGCGCGACCGCCAAGGCCCCTTTGGCGATATCGAGCGCGAAGACCGCCAGCCCGGCACGGAAACCGAGGGTGCGAAAGACGTTGGTCGCGCCCAGGTTACCCGAGCCATGCTCGCGAGGGTCGATGCCGTAGAACCGCTTGCCCACGATCAGCGCCCAGGGGATCCCGCCTACCAGGTAGCCCACCGCCAAAGGGGCGGCTATGCGCAGGACCGTCATGAACATGCGGGTATCAGTCCTTCTTTCGGAACTTCATCAAGATGGGTGTCCCGCTGAAGTCGAAGCGCTCGCGCATACGGTTCTCTATGTAGCGCCGATAGTTGTCGTCGACGAGATTGGGGTGGTTTGCGAAGAAGGCGAATCCCGGAGGCGCGATGCGAGTCTGGGTGACGTAGTGCATGCGCAGGGTCTTGCCCCCCTGATTGCGCGTGTGGCCGAAGTCACGCATCTCGGTGAGCAGCTTGTTGAGCTGGCTCGTCGATATCTCCCGCGTGTAGTTCTCGTAGGCCTTCGAGATGGCCGCCCATATCTTGTGCACATTGCGTCCCGTGAGCGCGCTGATGCGCAGCACCGGCGCGAAGCCCACAAATCCCATGCGGTCTTGCACGCGCTCCACCAGATCGTCTTTCTCAAGATCATCTTCGAGAGCATCCCACTTGTTCAGCAAGATGATCATGGCGCAGCCCCGCTCCTCGGCGAAGCGAGCGATCCGCTGGTCTTGATCGGTAAGACCGATGGTCGAGTCGATCACGAGCAGCGCCACATGGGCCCGGTCGATGGCGCGCATCGCACGCACGAACCCGTAGTACTCCACGTCCTCATCGATGAGCGACTTGCGCCGGATGCCGGCGGTGTCCACCAGCCGGTACGTCGCACCTTCCTGAGTCACGGTCATGTCGATGGCGTCTCGCGTGGTGCCCGCGACTTCGCTCACGATGGAGCGCTCCTCGCCTACCAGGCGGTTGAGCAGCGAGGACTTGCCCGCGTTAGGCCGCCCGATGATCGCGACGTTGACGACACCCTCTTCGACTTCAGGCTCGCTGGGCGGCAGAACCTTGACCAGCTCGTCGAGCAGGTCGCCGGTGCCGTTGCCGTGGGTGGCGCTGACCGGCCACGGGGTATCGAGTCCCAGTGCCCAGAAGTCGTAGGTCTCGTCCATGCTACCCGGGTTGTCGACCTTGTTGACCACGAGAAACACCGGCTTGCCGGCCCGTTTCAGGATCTTCGCGACCTCTTGGTCGTCGGGCGCGAGCCCCGACTTGCCGTCCACCAGAAAGACGATGGCGTCGGATTCTTCGGCGGCCATGAGCGCTTGGGACCTGATCGAGCTTTGGAAGCGGTCGATGTTTCCGGCCTCGATACCACCGGTATCGATGAGCATGAAGTCGATGCCGTTCCAGTCGGCGCGATGGTAGCTTCGGTCACGGGTGACCCCTCGGGCCTCGTGAACGATCGCATCGGTCGCCTGGGCATACGACTTCTGCGCCAACTCCAGTTGATGGTT
>CAYXQU010000122.1:0-5774 GCA_964467305.1 uncultured Eubacteriales bacterium | reverse complement strand
GTCCGGTGTTCACGTTCGCCGCGATCCAAGAGCTTGAGGAGGCGATCTAGCGTGCCTGAGGCCCCGAAGCCCACCGTCGCCTTCTTCGACTTCGCGTCGTGCGAAGGCTGCCAGATCGAATTCACCAACTATGGCGATGGGGCGATCCTCGAGCTCCTGAACCACATCGACATCGTCGAGTTCCGAGAGGCGATGACCGAGACCACCACCGGACGCATCGACATCGCGTTTGTCGAAGGTAGCTTCACCCGAGAAGAAGACCGCGCGCGGCTCGAGGAGATCCGTCGCCGGGCTCGGACGGTCGTCGCCTACGGGGCGTGTGCGTGCACCGGCGGTATCAACGCGCTCAAGAACCACCAAGATGACTTCGCCGAGTGCGTGTACGGCGACGAGGCTCGGATGCCGCATCTGCGCAGCGGCACCGCACGGCCCATCTCGGCGGCGATCCAGGTCGACCATGAGGTCATGGGCTGCCCCATCAACAAAGACGAGCTGCTCAACGTCATATCCAACCTGCTGCACGGCACCATGTACGTGGCGCCCACCTATCCGGTGTGCGTGCAGTGCAAGCGGCGCGAGACGATCTGCCGCTACGACGAGGGCGACCACTGCATGGGCCAGGTGGCGCGTGCCGGGTGCGGCGCGCCGTGTCCGGCCCAAGGCATCCCGTGTGAGGCGTGTCGAGGCTTCGTCGACGACGCGAACCTGCCCGCTCTCGAGAAGGTGCTCGTTGAGCGAGCCGGCTTCTCGCAGAAGCGTGCTGTCAGCAAGTCCCGCATGTTCACGGCGAATCTGAGGAGCTAGCGCCGCATGGGCAACAACATCAACATCGACGTCCACCACATCACCCGGGTCGAGGGCCACGGCAACATCGTGGTCGCGGTCAACGACGGCGTGGTCGAGCGCTGTGAGTGGCAGGTACCCGAGGCGCCCCGCTTCTTCGAGGCGATGGTTCGGGGCCGTCACTACTCCGAGGTCGCCCGCGTCACAAGCCGCATCTGTGGCATCTGCTCCATTGGTCACACGCTCGCCTCGGTGAAGGCGACCGAGGCTGCCTTGGGCATCGAAGTCACGCCTCAGACGAGGAAGCTCCGCACGCTGCTCAAGCACGCCGAGAACTTCGACAGCCACGTGCTGCACGTCTATGTGCTGGTCGCGCCGGACCTGCTGGGCGCCCCGTCGGCGTTCGCGCTCGTGCCCACCCATGCCGAGGTGGTCGCACGCGCACTGCGCCTCAAGCGCTTGGCGCACGAGTGGGGTTCGCTTATCGGCGGGCGTACCACGCACCCCACGACCGTTCTGCCCGGCGGCTTCTCGATGGTCCCCACACTCGCCGAGCTCACCGCGATGCGCGACAAGCTCGCGGCCGCCGTACCCGACCTCGAGGCGACACTCGAGACGATCACTGCGCTCGCGCCGGCGATCCCGCAGTTCGAGCGCCCCACCGAGTACATGGCCGTGACATCAGATGACGAGTACGGGCTCTACGACGGCTACGTGCAGACGATTCTCGCCGACGGCAGCCGCGCTCGCTACGCGGTCGCCGACTACCGCAGCTGCACCAACGAGTACGTCTCGCCGGCGTCCACGGCGAAGTACACCAGGAACCGCCTGGACAGCTACGCCGCTGGTGCGCTCGCGCGCTTCAACGTCAACTACGACCAGCTGCATCCGGAGGCCAGGAAGGTCGCCGAGTCGCTGGGCATGAGCCCGGTGTGCACCAACCCGTACTTCAACTCGGTGGCCCAGGTCGTCGAGATCGTGCACTCCGCCCACGAGGGCCTGCGCCTCTTCGACGAGCTGATCGCCGAGGGGGTGACCGAGGAGCCGTTGGTGCAGCCCACGCGGTTCGGCACCGGCGCCTCGGCAGTCGAGGTTCCGCGCGGCATCCTGTTCCACGAGTACAGCTACGACGATGAAGGCATATGCACCAGCGCGAACTGCATCATCCCCACCAATCAGAATCACGCCAACATCCAGGCCGACTTCGACGCGCTCCTCCCACAACTCATGGCTGCACAGAAGACCGAGGACGAGATGCGGCTTGCGTTCGAGATGCTCGTGCGCGCGTACGACCCGTGTATCTCGTGCTCGACACACTGCGTGGACGTCGAGTTCGTCCGCTAGCCCCGACAAGTGCGTTACCTCATCGGCATAGGCAACTACTACGGCCGCGACGACTCCATCGGGCTGCGCATCGCCGAGCACATCGGCGAGGCAGGGCTCGATCTCGGTTTCCGAGCGGTCGACCTGGGCGGCAACCTGCTTGATCTCATGCACTACCTGGGGTCCGAAACGGAGCAGGTCCTCATCGTTGACTCCGCGCGCATGGGCCTGGCAGAGGGTGAGTTCGCCTTCTTCAGTCCCGATCAGGTCGCCACGCGCAAGCAGACCGCGGGCTTCAGCACCCACGAGGGCGACCTGCTCAAGGTGCTCGAGTTCGCGGCGGCGATGGGCGAGCCGCTCGCGCCCGTCACGATCCTGGGCATCGAGCCGGCCGAGGTCAGAGATGAGCCCGGGCTCTCACCGCACCTCAGCGAACGCTTCGCCGAGTACGTCGCCGCGGCAGTGCAGTTCTTCGCACCTGACGCAGCCTGAGTCAGCCGCGTAGCCCTGCGGACGCCGGTCCCGAGGAGCGGGTGACCGGCCGCGACGACCTATACCCGTGCGGGAGCGGATTGAAGTTCAAGCGGTGCTGCGGCTGACGAGATGGGCATCCATAGTGCAGACAGGCTCGCAACGATGGAGGTTACGCCCATGCAGTTCATGACCACGTATCTCAACTTCAACGGCAACGCGCTCGAGGCGTTCGAGCACTACAAGCAGGTCTTCGGCGGCGAGTTCGACGGAGTCATGCGTTTCCGTGACTTCGATGACGACGCCATGGGAGTCCCCGAGGCAGACAAGGACAAGATCGCGCACATCTCGCTGCCGCTCGCAAGTGGCGTTGGCCTGATGGCCTCCGACGTGGCGGGGCCGCAGGCGGATGCGTTCACGCCGGGCAACAACTCCTACATCTACCTCGAGACCGAGAGCGGGCCAGAGGCCGATCGCATCTTCGAGGGTCTCTCGGCGGGTGGGTCTGTCGAGATGCCGCTCCAGGCCACCGCCTGGGCCGAGAAATACGGGACCGTTGTCGACCGGTTCGGCGTGCAGTGGATGATCTCGTTCACGGGCGACGTGGAGTTCTCGCTGTAGCGCGTGGGTCTGGGCTATCGTGGGGCAGACTCGAAGGGGAGGCCCCATGGCCAAGCGGCTCGACGGACTCGATGCGGTGAAGATCATCGCGGCTGCCGTCATCGTGCTCGAACACAGCGTGCTGCGAGGCACCCAAGGCAGCGACGTCGCCTACTTCATCTACGGCGCCTGCCACGTGGCAGTGCCCACATTCTTCGCGGTGGCGGGCTACATCGCCGGGCTCAAGCCGGCGACCGGCTCGCTTGCGGACTTTGCCCGGCATCGCGCGAAACGGCTGCTGATTCCCGCGGCCTTCTGGATCGCGTTCTACCAGCTGTTCATCTACGTGAGGACCGGGGCAGCGCCGTGGGGCGACTCGGTGGGCTCGTGGCTGCTCGTGCACTTCGGCGGTGGCGGCTACGCGTGGTTTCTGGTGGTGCTGTTCTTCGTCTCGGTGCTGGCCAACTGGCTCGACCGCACGGTCGACTCGATGTGGCCAGCGTATGTGGGATTGGCGCTGTTCGTGGTGCTGGGACTGGTGCAGCCGCAAGGACCGGTGGGGCTTGGGCTGGGGACGTTCAACGTGTTCATCCTCGCCTATGGCGCGATGTATTGGGCCGCGATGAGGCTTGCCCGAACGCAGTGGCGGCCGCCGGTGGCCGTGTCCGTCGCGGCACTGAGCGCGCTGGTGGTGGCTTCCGGCGTATTCCAGGTGATGCGGCAGTCCACCGGATCGCAGTCGCTGTCGTGGCTGATGTACGCAGCATCGTCGGTGGCCGCCCTCGCGGTCGTCGCGATCGCGGTGGATGCCAGGCCCTCGTGGGAGTGGGTGCTACGGCCGTTCGGGTGGGCGCGCGAGGCCACGCTTGGCATCTACATCGTGCACATGGCGTTCATCGGCTACGTCTTCATGGCGATGCCGAAGGTGGGGCCCATCACCCGAACGCTGCTCACGGCGGCGGTCACGTTCCTCGTCACCGCCGTGGGAGTCTCGCTTGCGCGCAAGTGGAAGGTCGCCCGCGCGGTCCTGTGATCGTCTCGGCGTCGGCGATGTGCCCGGGTACTCGCGCATGGGAGCTCTTTCGTGGGATTCTTGCACTGCCGGGGCGCGTGCCAGTGGCGCTACGGCCGAGGGGTGTGCCTGATCGACGACAGTGGCTTGATATCGAGCCGAACAGAGCACAGGGGGGTCACAAGCCATGAGTGACAACGGCATTCCGATTCAGCCCGCAGCCGAACCGGTGGCACCGGTGCCCATCGCGGCACCCGATGCCTCCACGGCGCCCGTTGCGACGCCGGAGCAGCCGCCCAAGAAGAAGCGTGGCTGCCTGATCGCGGCGGTGGTGGCAGCGGTGTTGGTGCTGTGCGGCATCGCTGGTGCGGTGGCGTTCGTGATGAGCACCTCGGGTGACTCCGAGCAGATCGCGCTTGCCGAGACGCACTACACCCAAGCGAGTGCGGCGGTGGACAAGGCCTCCGAGACCATTGGCGCGGCCACCGATGAGGACGGGTCGACCAGAGAGATGGTCGACTCGGCATCGAAGTCTTTGCGCGTGGCGCGCGATGAGCTCGCTGCAGCTCGTGTGGCTATCGAGCAGATTGATGAGTCCCAGGGGCGCACTGACTACCTTGCGTCACTCGATGCCGCCACCCAAGCCCTCGATTCGCTCGAAGACATCCTCGACTACCTCAACACCGCCGAGAACATGCTCGGCGTCATCGAGAAGGCGAGCGAGGCAGCAAGTGAAGCCGGGGACGACCTCAACGACGCGATATCGGCGGGCAACGCGAGAGACTACGCCAAGATGAAGTCCCGCGCGCAGGACGCGGCCGAGGGGTTCGCGGTCGCAGCGGAGCTGTTCGCCGAGGCGCACGAGCTTGACGAGTCTGCCGGGCTCGACAAGGCCGGCGACTACGTGGCGATTCGCAAGAAGCAGGCGGCCGGCGTGATCGATATGGCGGGTTACGGAAAAGCCGGTAAGACCAAGGAGTACAACGACGCCATCGACAAGATGGAGAAGCTCAGCGACGACGCCGACAAGATCGGCGAGCCGGCGATCGTGAGCGATCCTGACTGGACCGAGAAGCGGCTGGCCGAGCTGCTCGCGACGTCGGAAGAGGCGGGCGCGAGAGCCGATGAGTTGCGGCTCAAGGCGCTGGAGGCGCTGGGGTATACGCCCTGATCGGCGAGACCGCACGCTTTGGCGGTCGCCGGTTCGGAAGACCCCTCAAGGAGGCCACAGCATGTCGATCGAGAGCCCCTCGTACGAGATCGTGAGTGCAAGCGATGGTGTGGAGCTGCGCCGCTACGCGCCCTATGTGCGCGCACACGTGAGCGTGAAGGCCACCGAGTACAACGAAGCCACCAACAAGGGATTCGGCGCGCTTGCCGACTACATCTTCGGCAACAACCGCGCGGCCGGCAGCATCGCCATGACCGCGCCCGTGACATCTGAGCGCGACACGAGCGCGCGCATCGCCATGACGGTCCCGGTCACCTCAGAGCGCGAGCGGGCCGAGCTGATGGGCGAGGCGGCACCGTTGTGCACGGTCCGGTGCCCGGGTGTGTATGTGGTGAGCTTCACCATGCCCTCGCA
>CAYXQU010000121.1:0-5782 GCA_964467305.1 uncultured Eubacteriales bacterium | reverse complement strand
CGACCTCCCAGCCGTGATCCATGAGGTTGCGTGCGAGTCCGGCACCCATCTTGCCCAAGCCCGCGACAGCGACGCGGCCCCGCAGCTCAGACGCTGCGATCGCCTCGGCGGCCCGTACGGTGACTTCGGGCGAATCAGGTTCGTAGCGCTCGAGCGGCACCACGCCATCGCTCCACGCCTCGGTGATCGGATCGATGAAACGCCAGCCTGCGTCGATCTCCTGGGTCGAGACGAACAGCGTCTGGTCTCCTCGGAAAGCGTCGAACAGCAGCTTCGCGTACTCCTCGACGTACTGGACCTTCTCGGCACGCTCGAACAGCTGGAAGGTGAAGGCCCGTCTCTCAAGCTCGACGTCGAACCCGGGCTTCTTGGTGTAGAAGACGATCTCGATGCCATCGGACGGTTCGAGGTTGAACAGCACCTGATTGACCGGGTGCATCTCGCCTTGGCACAGACACGGCTGCGGGTGCTTGAACGTCACAGTGATGCGCTTGAGCGCCGGGCCCATGCGCTTGCCGCTCTCCATCATCACCGCTACGCCGGCCCATCGGGGGCCTGCCAGGCGCGTCTCAAGGCGGAAGTACGTCTCGGTGCGGGAGTCGGAAGCGACGCCATCGATCTGCGTGAACCCATCGTGTTGGGCGCGAAACGACCCGCGCGCCACCTCGCCGGGACTGGGGGGCACAAGCGAGTCGATCAGGCGAGCGCGAGCATCTCGGATGTCATCGGCATCGACGGACAGGGGCCTGTCCATCGCTACGAGCGCGAGCATCTGCAGCAGGTGGTTCTGCCCCACATCACGCAAGGCGCCAACGGAATCGTAGAATGCCCCGCGCTTCTCGGCTCCTATCTGCTCGAGCAGCGAGATGTCGATGCGCTCGATCGCGGTGCGGTTCCACTCGCATTCGAACAGGTTGTTCGCGAAGCGGAAGTTCAGGATGCCCTGCAGCATCTCTTTGGCAAGGTAGTGGTCGATGCGGTAGATCTGCTCCTCCCGGAACAGGCTGCCCAGCAACGTGTCGAGTTCGCGAGCGCTGCGCTGGTCATCGCCGAACGGCTTTTCCACCAGCACGCGTGTCCAGCCCACCAGGTCACTGCATTCGGCCGTAAGCCCACTTGCCGCAAGGCTGCGAAAGATGGTCTCGTAGTGGACCGGGGGCACCGCGAGGTAGAAGAGCTTGTTCGCGCACACCCCCCACTCGTTCTGGATCTCGTCGATTCGCTCCTTGGTCGCCAAGTAGGACTTCGCGTCGGGGAACTCGCCGTGCTGGTAGCGGAACAAGCTCACGAACGACTCGATGTCGGCTTGGGACGCGCCGCCCGCACGCTCGTGCAGGATGGTGCGCACGTGGTCTTGCAGCTCGCGATCGCCCCAGTCGCGCCGCCCGAAACCCACGACGCACAGTCGCGATGGCAGCCGGCCCTTGGAGCGCAGGTGGAAAAGCGATGGCACGACTTTGCGTGCCATCAGGTCGCCGGTGGCACCGAATACCACGAGGATCGTGGGGGCGACATCACGAGCTGTGCTGATCATGGGTCGGCCTCTCAAACGGGCGATACGTTGGGGCAAGGACCTTGTTGCTTGTCCTTGGGATTCTTCCCATGCGCCGCCACGCCCACGTGCGATACGGCGAATCGGCGAACGGCCCGACCATACGCGCATGGAGCGGGTATCAAGAGCGGGTAAGGCCTGCGGCGCAACGGGCAGGCCGCTGGTCGCACATACCGAGTCTTCGCAAGGCCCCCGTAGCGTCCTTTCGACACGGACGAACATGAGGGGGCGATACCCATGAGATGGCGCACAGTGTGTGTTGCCGCGCTCATTGCGGCACTTCTGAGCGGGCTTGCGGCCGTTCCTGCCAGCGGGGGCGACAGCGAGGCTGCGCTCTGGTGGGACTGGATGGCAAGCAGCTGGATAGGCTTCGACGGGCCCGGCGATCCGGTGGCGGAGAGCTGGGATCAGGCGGCCATCCACCGCGATTGGGTCGTGTGGCAGAAGACCACCGACTCCACACTCGACTGGAACATCGAGGCGTACAACATTCGGACGCGTCAGATCAAGTCGGTCTGCTCGGCTGCTGGCACGCAGCTCTATCCTTCGGTCTGGGGCAACTGGGTCGTGTGGATGGACCAGCGATACGGCGCCAACTCCGAGATCTACGCCTACAACCTTGCCAGCGGCGTGGAGAAGCGGCTCACCAATACCCCTGCGATCCAAGAGTACATGCCGGACATCTCGGGGACGAAGGTCACGTGGTGGAGCCCCACCGGTGATGTCTGGGTCCACGACCTCGCGACCGGCACGACGAACCCGCTCCCCTTGGGTGCTGGCGTGCAGTTGTTCGCACGCATCTCCGGTGACCGCGTGGTCTACCAGGAGTCAAGCGACATCTTCGTGTTCGACCTTCGGTCGGGCGCGATCAATCGCCTGACCAATGACGCAACAAACGACGCCTTTCCCGACATCGATGGAACGCTTGTCGCGTGGCAGCGCCCAGGTGCGACGATGGATATCTGGCAAGAGGATCTCGCAGGTGGGGGACCCTCTTTGGCGGTAGGCTTACCCGGCAATGAGGCTCTCCCTCGTGTCTCGGGCCAATACGTGGTGTTCGCCTACAACGACGGCAGCGCGCCGCACGAGCTCGTGCTCTACGACCGAGGCTCAAAGGGCTACGCGGGCCTCACATCGGATGGGATCAACCTGAACCCCGGTTTGCCGTTCATGGGAATCGACGGACTCAACATCGCCTATACGGACATGTGGGGGCTGGGGGTGTACGGTGGCCACATCGCACTGGGGCGCCTGGTCGCACCGGAGTTTCGCTGGAGCGCGTCGAGCGGGACACCGGCGTACGCGAAGACGGTGACGCTGAAGGGCTCGCTCGCAGACAACGGACTGCCTTTGGGCAACGTAGCGCTGAGTATCGAGCGCTCCACCAATGGCGGTCACACCTGGAGCCTGGTTGGCACCCCAGACACCAACCACTCGGGCAGCTTCAGCTTCACCACACCCAAGAACTACGTGAAGAGCCTGTATCGGGTCAGGTACACGGGCGCGCAGTTCGCCGGACCGGGTACGCTCGATCGCCTCTCAGCGACGAGTCCGATCATCACGGTGAACCCCCGTGCTTCTGTGGGCACCCCCAAGGGGTACCCGTCAACCGGAAGGAAGAACAAGAGTTACAGCGTCTACGGGTCGCTCAAGCCGCGCCAAGCGGTGACTGCCGCAACTGCGAAGGTCGTCGCTATCAAGTGCTACCGCAAGCAAAGCGGCAAGTACAAGCTGCGCAAGACGGTCTACGCCAAGGTCTACAACTACTCGACATACTCGCGGTACAGGGCGAGCGTGAAGCTGCCCTACACCGGCAAGTGGCGGATACGTGCCTACTTCAAGGGCAGCCCGATCAACGCAGCGAAGCACAGCAGCTACAAGTACGTGACCGTCAGGTAGCAAGGCCAGACCGGTTCTCCGGTCGCAACGAAGACGGCGCGTCAGACGAGGAGCCGGCGGGGACACCCCGTCGGCTCCTTCGGCATCCCATTCAAACGCGACTCCTGGCGGCGGTGTGCCTAGCCCTCGGCGACGATCCGGTCCGCGCCGCCCAGATAAGGGCGCAGCACCTCGGGAACCTCGACACTTCCGTCTTCAAGCTGGTAGTTCTCGAGCACTGCTGCCAACGTGCGCCCCACGGCCAGTCCCGAGCCATTGAGGGTGTGGACCAACCGCGAGCCTTTGAACTCACCGGTTGAGCGGTACTTGATTGCAGCCCTGCGCGCCTGGAAGTCCCCGCAGTTCGAGCAGCTCGAGATCTCCTTGTAGTCGTTGTAGCTGGGCAGCCACACCTCGATGTCGTAGGTCTTGGCGGCCCCAAAGCCCATGTCGCCGGTGCACAGCACGATGGTTCGGTACGGCAGCCCCAGCAACTGGAGGATCTTCTCGGCATCAGCGACCATGCCTTCGAGCGCCTCCATCGACTGCTCGGGGCGCGCGAACTTCACGAGCTCCACCTTGTCGAACTGGTGCACACGGATCATTCCGCGGGTGTCTCGGCCGGCACTGCCCGCCTCCTCGCGGAAACACGGGGTGTACGCCGTGTAGTGCAGCGGTAGCTTCTCGGCTTCGAGCACCTCGTCGCGGTGGATGTTTGTCAGCTGGACCTCGGCGGTGGGGATCAGGTACAGGCCCTCGCCCGTCTTGAACAGGTCCTCTTCGAACTTGGGAAGCTGCCCGGTGCCGGTGAGGGTGTCGGCATTCGCCAGCGCCGGCGGCCACCATTCGCGATATCCCGCCGCACCGTGCGTATCGAGCATGAAGTTGATGAGCGCTCGCTCGAGCCGGGCGCCCATGCCGCCCAACAGCACGAAGCGGCTCTTGGCGAGCTTCACGCCGCGTTCGAAGTCGATGATGCCCAGATCGGGGCCCAGGTCCCAGTGCGCCTTGGGCTCGTGGTCGAAGCTGCGCGGGGTGCCCCAGCGGCGTACCTCGACGTTGTCGTTCTCGTCGCACCCGACCGGCACCGATGCGTCCGGCAGGTTGGGCGCGGTCATCAGGAGTTCGCGAACCGCTGCGTCCACCGTCTCAAGCTGACCGTCGAGAGCCGCGATCCGTTCGTTGATCTGGCGAACGTGCTCCTTCGCGCCCTCGGCCTCATCGGCACGTCCATCGCGCATCAGCGCACCGATGGCCTTACTCGATTCGTTGCGCTGCGCCTGGAGCGCCTCGGTCTCGGCGATCGACTCACGACGCTTCTCGTCGAGCGCGAGGAACTCGTCGGTGTCCCAGGTGGAGTTGCGCGCCTTCATGGCGCTGCGCACCGCATCGGGATTATCGCGAACGAATCGTGCGTCGAGCATCTCTATCGACCTTCCACGACAAAGGCGCAGCGGGTGTCTCGCAAGGAGCGCGTGCGCCCGTTGACCGGACGGATGTGAGTATAGCTGAGCCGTGCCGCGCCCAAGCCCCGGTGCCCTTCGGGCCGCTATCGCTTCAGATTCGTCCAGATTCTCCTCTCAGTTGTGACTGCGGTCACCAAGGGCGCACGTCCCTCTGTCGATTACGAAACAACGGGTTTCTATGCTCACCGTCTGGAAGCGTCTGGCATGACTCATGAACCGCGACATGACTCGCCCTTGCACTCCAGCATCCTGGAGAACTGCACCGATGGGATCGTTGCGCACACGCTCGACGGCACGTTGCTCTACGCGAACCCGGCAGCGCTCGAGCAATGGGGCTGCTCCTCGATCGACGAGGTGCAGGCCCGCGGCCCGTGGGGCTGGATCGCGCCAGAGCACCACCCCAAGATCGCGCAGCGCATCAGGCGGATTCGCCTCCACGGAGAGGCGCGCTTCGACGAGGTGTCGCGCTCATGCGGCGAAGAAGTCACCTCGTCTGAGGTCCACGCCCGGCACGTCGATGGCCCCAGCGGGCCCATGATCGTCTCGGTCGTCCGTGACATCTCGAGCCGGCTGCAGTCCGAAGAGATGGTGCGCTACCTGGCGTATCACGACACACTCACGGGGCTGGCGAACCGCGCGCTTTTCAGCGAGAACCTCACTGCGGCCCTGGCCGCAAGCGACCACCACGGCGACTTGGTGGGCCTGCTCTACATCGACCTTGACGACTTCAAGCCCGTCAACGACGTGCATGGCCACGCGGTGGGCGACAACGTGCTGCGCAAGATCGCGGGCCGCATCTCAAGCTGCGTGCGGCAGTCGGACACGGTCGCGCGCATCGGCGGCGACGAGTTCACGGTGCTGGTGCCCAAACTCCGAGATGCCGACG
>CAYXQU010000120.1:1388-5788 GCA_964467305.1 uncultured Eubacteriales bacterium | reverse complement strand
CCGGAGGCGGCCTCCGCAGGACTGGTCTTGTCCGAGGACAGACGCCCGGAGGTGTTCCGGGCGCTGTCCCCTTCACGTACGTCGGTCATGACTACTTCTCCTCGTCGACGACCTCGTAGTCGGCATCGACCACGTCCTCGTCGGAGGCTTCGGCGCCCTCGGCACCCTCGGCACCTTCACCGGCAGCGGCCTGCGCGTCGGCGTAGACGATCTCGGCGAGCTTGTAGCTGGCCTCCTGGAGCTTCTCGCTGGCGGCCTTGATGGCATCCACATCGGTGCCCTCGATCGCCTTCTTCAGCTCCTCGATGCCGCTCTCGCACGCGGTCTTCGTCTCCTCGGGAACCTTGTCGCCAAGGTCCTTCAGGGACTTCTCGGTGGCGTAGACGAGGCTGTCGGCGGTGTTGCGTACCTCGGCCTCTTCCTTGCGCTTGCGGTCCTCCTCGGCGTGACTGTCCGCATCCTTGACCATGCGGTCGACCTCTTCGTCCGAGAGCGCGGTCGAGCCGGAGATGGTGATCTTCTGCTCTTGGCCGGTACCCATGTCCTTGGCCGAGACGTTCACGATGCCGTTGGCGTCGATGTCGAACGCGACCTCGATCTGCGGCACGCCACGCGGAGCCGACGGGATGTTCATGAGGTGGAAGCGGCCAAGCGTCTTGTTGTCGCCGGCCATCTCGCGCTCACCCTGGAGCACGTGGACCTCGACCGAGGTCTGCCCGTCTGCCGCGGTGGTGAAGATCTCGCTCTTGCGCGTGGGGATGGTGGTGTTGCGCTCGATGAGCTTGGTCATGACGCCGCCCAGCGTCTCGACACCCAGCGACAGCGGGGTCACGTCGAGCAGCAGAATCGACGACTCGGACTCGCCGGACAGCACGCCACCCTGGATCGCGGCGCCCAGCGCGACGACCTCGTCGGGGTTCACGCCCATGTGCGGATCCTTACCCGTCATCTTCTTGACGAGCTCCTGCACGGCGGGCATGCGGGTGGAACCACCCACGAGCACGACCTCGCCGATCTCGCCCATCGACACGCCGGCGTCCTTCATGGCCTGCTCGACCGGCTTGCGGCAACGATCCAGCAGGTCCGAGGTGATCTTCTCGAACTCGGCACGTGTGAGCTGGACGTCGAGGTGCTTGGGGCCTGACGCGTCAGCGGTGATGAACGGCAGGTTGATCTGCGTGGTCTGCGCGGTGGAAAGCTCCATCTTGGCCTTCTCGGCGGCCTCCTTGAGGCGCTGGAGAGCCATCTTGTCGACGCGCAGGTCGATGCCGGTGTCGCCCTTGAACTTCTCGGCGAGCCAGTCGATGACCTTCTGGTCCCAGTCGTCGCCACCAAGGTGGTTGTCGCCCGAGGTCGAGCGGACCTCGACCACGTTGTCACCCAACTCGAGCACGGAGACATCGAAGGTGCCGCCACCCAGGTCGAAGACGAGAACCGTCTCCTCCTTGTGGGCCTTGTCCAGACCGTACGCGAGCGCGGCAGCGGTGGGCTCGTTGACGATGCGCAGAACCTCAAGGCCGGCGATCTTGCCGGCATCCTTGGTGGCCTGGCGCTGCATGTCGTTGAAGTACGCGGGCACGGTGATGACCGCCTGGGTCACCGTCTCGCCCAGGTACTTCTCGGCGTCGGCCTTCAGCTTCTGCAGCACCATGGCGCTGATCTCTTCGGGGGTGTAGTTCTTGCCCTCGATGCCCACCTCGACGCGGCCGTCCTTGCCCTTGGTCACGTTGTAGGAGACGGTCTTCATCTCAGAGGAGACCTCTTCGTACTTGCGACCTATGAAGCGCTTGATCGAGGTGATGGTGTTCTCGGGATTGGTGACGGCCTGGTTCTTGGCCGGCTTGCCAACAGCGCGCTCACCGTCTTTGCGAAACGCGACCACCGACGGGGTGGTGCGGTCGCCCTCGGCGTTGATGATGATCGTGGGCTCGCCGCCCTCGATGACCGCCATGGCCGAGTTCGTGGTGCCTAGGTCGATTCCGATGACCTTGCCCATTGTGTCGTTCCCCTTTCACTCGCGACCCCCTGGAAGGGCCGCTTCTAGTCCGTATCAGATCGTGCGAGAGCGTCCGAAGACGTCCGCTGGAGCACCCATTCTATAATCTGAGTGTTCCATTATCAAGTTTTGTGTATTGGACGTTGTGATTCTACCCCATCGTACTGACACGAAAACGCCTTGGACCCGCCATGATCCCCACGGCGGCGATGCAGCAACCCCACTCTTCATGAAATGCGCACGCGCCGGTCTTTACAGAGAGAATCGCGCTCTGTAAGGTACGCACGAAACATCGGCGGTCGACCCGCCTGAAACTTGGACTACTAAGGAGCCGCTCATGCCCCGCCCCATCATCAGCGAAGACGACTGTTCGGCCTGCGGCATCTGCGTCGACGCCTGCCCCAACGGTGTGCTGGAGATCGTGGGCGACGTCGCCGAGCCGGTTCACGACGACGACTGCGACGGCTGCGCGGCGTGCATGGAGGAATGCCCCATGGGCGCCATCACGGAGATCGAAGAGGACTAGGTCCTTCTCGTCACCTGAAGACGCGAACTGAACTACGTGAGGGGTTGGCACCGCGCCAGCCCCTCACGTGCGTGTGGGGCCAAGGAAATGGCGATCCGCCGAACCCGATCAGTACACCGAGTCCGGTGGGCGGGCATCTCGCAGCTGAGCCCACACGCGGCGCTTCTCCTGCTCGCTTGTGAGTGAGCGCTCAAGGCCGTCCAAGGCCACCACTCGTCGGCCCAGCACGCGCGTCTCCACCCCAAAGCGCAGCTCACCGACCGCATAGCCGGCAGCGAAGTCGTGGGCGGCATCGTTGTCGAGGAGCACCACGAGTTCGGGGTCGACTGCTTCGACGATGCCACGCAGCCGACGTGCGAGGTTCGCGGCATCGCAGCCCTCCACGGGGCGGCTCAAGGTGAAGAACACCTGGTCGCTGTCCCACCCAAGGCTGCTGAGCGCCTTCTTGAGCGCCTCGCCGTCGGGTCCGGACAGCGCCGGCCCCCCCGCAGCCTCAGCCGGACCCGGCAGCCCCTTGACCGCGACGACGCGCGCGGCGATGTCGCCACTGTGCGCGATGACGTCACTGCCGGGACACAGCGCATCGGCGCTGGCGAGCTCAGCGAGGACGCGCGCTTCGTGCAAGCGCCTCAGGCCCGCAACGTCGGGGCCGCCCGCTGTCCTCTCTTCGCTCACTGGGAGCTGAACCACCGCCAGGTGTGGGCGAGCCCGGCCTCAAGCGGCACCTGGGCTCGCCAGCCGAACGTCTGCGCGGCCTTGGACGGGTCGAGGACGCTGTGAACGATGTCGCCCTCGCGAGCGGGTTGATACTCGGCCGGCCCCATGAAGCCCGAAGCGAGTCGCAGGGGCATGAGCAGCTGCTCCACGCTCGTGCGCGAACCGGTCGAGATGTTGTACGCCGCCACCAAGCCATCGGGGGAGAGTCTGCCGTCGAACTCGAGCGCGGCCACGATCGCCCCCACGATATCGCCCACGTAGATGAAGTCACGCGTCTGCTGCCCGTCCCCAAGGATCACCGGGGGCAGGCCGGAAGCGATGCGGTCACAGAAGATCGCGACGACCCCGCCCTCGCCGCGAGCGTCCTGGCGCGGTCCGTAGACGTTGGCGAAACGGAAGCTGGCGTGGTCGACGCCGGTCCCTTTGAGCGCTGCGGCAAGCAGCCCCTCGGCCTCGAGTTTCGAGGCACCGTACGGGTTGATGGGAGACGCCGGCGAGACCTCGCGAAGTGGCAGCTCGGCAGGCTCGCCGTAGACCGCGGCCGATGACGCCGAGATCATCTTGGTCGCACCCGCGGCAACGGCGGCTTCGGCCACCCTGCGTGTTCCCACCGCGTTGACCTCGCGGTCGCGTGCGGGATCCTTGATCGACTCAACGACGCTGGCCTGCGCGGCCAGGTGGACCACGGCATCGGGCTTGAACTCCGAGAAGACAGATCCAAGCTCGTCATCGAGGATGTCGATGTGGCGAAACCCGGTACGCGGGTCGACGTTGGCCATGGAACCGGTGGACAGGTCGTCGACGACCATCACCGTGTCTCCCCGACCAAGCAACACCTGCACAAGATTCGAGCCGATGAATCCAGCGCCCCCGGTAACGAGGATGCGCATCGAGACCTCCTAGTCATCGCGCATGAGCGCGGGCCGAAAGCACTATCCGCCAGTAGCGGTGTCCGCCATTCTCGCACGACCACGTGAGCGGCCCCGCTTCACTTTGGCGCAGGAGTCCACAAGCGCCAGCGACAACACCTCGTCCATCGTCGACACCGGGATGATCGCCATGTCCTCACGGACGTGCGGCGGCAACAGATCCAGGTCGCGCACGTTGTCCTTGGGAACCAGGGCCGTGGTGATCCCGGCACGATGCGCCGCCAGCAGCACG
>CAYXQU010000120.1:0-1378 GCA_964467305.1 uncultured Eubacteriales bacterium | reverse complement strand
GAGTACCGAGGCGAGCGCGGTGGCCATGGTGATGCCGGCGCTGGGTCCGTCTTTGGGGATGGCGGCAGCGGGTACGTGGATGTGCAGATCCTTGGTCTCGGCGAAGGCGGGGTCGATCCCCAGCTTGTCCGCACGCGTGCGGATGTAGCTCAGTGCCGCGGTCGCCGATTCGCGCATGACTTCGCCCAGCTGTCCCGTCAAGGTGATGCCGCCCTTGCCCGGCATCGCCGTGGCTTCGATGAAGATGATGTCGCCGCCCACTTCGGTCCATACGAGTCCCGTGGCCACGCCCACCTCGTCGCTCTTCTCGGCCAGGCCGTAACTGAACTTGGGCGGACCAAGGTACTTGTGGAGCGTGCGTGCGCTCACGGCAGTCTTGCCCTTCTTACCTTCGACCACCTTGCGGGCTACCTGGCGGCACACCATCGCGACCGTGCGCTCGAGGTTGCGCACTCCGGCCTCACGCGTGTGGCGGCGGATCATCTCGCGGATCGCGTCCTCTTTGAACTCGAGCCTGCTCTTGGTCAGGCCATGCTCCTCAAGCTGCTTGGGGATGAGGTACTGCTGGGCGATATGGAGCTTCTCGTCTTCGGTGTAGCCCGGGAAGTGGATGACCTCCATGCGGTCGCGCAGCGCCGCCGGAATGGGATCGAGCAGGTTGGCCGTGGTGATGAACATGACGTCCGAGAGGTCGAAGGGCACCTCGAGGTAGTGGTCTTGGAATGAGTAGTTCTGCTCGGGGTCGAGCACCTCGAGCAGCGCCGAGGTGGGATCGCCTCGGAAGTCCATGCCCACCTTGTCGATCTCGTCCATCATGAAGACCGGGTTGCGCGTGCCCACCTGGCTGATCGACTGGATGATGCGGCCCGGTAGCGCCCCCACATAGGTGCGGCGGTGGCCGCGTATCTCCGCCTCGTCACGCATGCCGCCAAAGGACATGCGGATGAACTCGCGGTTGAGGGAGCGCGCGATCGAGCGTCCGATCGAGGTCTTGCCC
Organism: uncultured Eubacteriales bacterium; assembly: GCA_964467305.1. Lineage (GTDB taxonomy): Bacteria > Actinomycetota > Coriobacteriia > Anaerosomatales > PHET01 > CAVPCY01. The sequence goes on along the minus strand of CAYXQU010000120.1, from coordinate 381 downwards.
ACGCCCGGAGGTCCCACGAAGCACAGGATCGGGCCGCGCATCTTGTCGGTGAGTTTATGGACGGCCAGGTACTCGAGGACGCGCTCCTTGACCTTCTCCAAGCCGTAGTGGTCGTGGTCGAGGATCTGATTGGCCTCGACAAGATCGAGCTTCTCCTCGGACTCGTCGGTCCACGGAAGGCCCACGAGCCAGTCCAGATAGGTGCGGATGACGCTTGTCTCAGCGCTGGCGGGCGGCATCTTTTCGAGCCTGCCCAGCTCCTTGAGCGCCTTCTCTTCGACCGGCTCGGGCATCTTGGAGGCTTTGATCTTCTCGGTGTACTCGTCGATCTCGACCTGCATCTCGTCGAAGGTGCCCAGCTCCTGCTGGATCGCCTTGAGT
>CAYXQU010000119.1:0-5790 GCA_964467305.1 uncultured Eubacteriales bacterium | reverse complement strand
CCCACGCTGGCGAAGTGGCTGATGGCGGCTTCGGCGCTGCCGCTGCTACGCGTGCTCATGGGTGGCCGAGGAGGCCATCCCGGCCGCTAGGGCGGCAGGCCCGCGGATCGCCGCGGTGCGAGCTACACGCCCGCGACCCGCGCCATGCGATCCAGCAGCTCGTCGAGGATCTTTGGGTGCGTCGCGAAGTTCAGCCGAGCAAACCCGGGGCCCGCCGCACCGAAGTCGGGGCCCGGCGACAGCGCCACGCGGCCGCGCTCAAGCAGTGCTGCGGCCGGGTCATCTGCGATCGGGGTGTCTCGGAAGTCGAGCCACGCGAGGTACGTGGCCTGGGGCGCGCTCACCGCGACACCGGGCATCTCGGCGTGGAGTCGGGCGATCACGTGGTCGCGATTCGCGCGCAGCGTCTCGATGGTCGTCGTGAGCCACTGCTCGCCGTGCGTCCACGCCTCGAGTGTCGCGCGGGCGCCAAGCGCGTTCACGCCGCCCAACAGGTGAGGCGGCAGTACGCTGATGCGCTCGAAGACCGCCTCGCTGCCCAGGTGGGCGACGGCGCAACTCAGGCCGCCCAGGCTGAAGCTCTTGCTCGCTGCGGTCACCGTTACGCTCCGTGCCGCGGCCGCCGCGCCCAGCGATGCGAAGACCGTGTGGCGCGCACCCGGGTAGACGATGTCTTGCCATATCTCGTCGCTGATCACGAGCAGGTCGCGCTCTTCTGCGACCTCGAGAACCGCTTCGAGCTCCTCGATATCGAATGCGCGTCCCAGGGGGTTGTGAGGGTTGCACAGGATGATCGCCGACGTGTGCTCGTCGAGCGAGGCGCGTAGCGTGGCAGCATCGATCCTGCCGCCCGCACGGTCAAGCGGGTACTCCACCACGCGCCTGCCGGCACCGGTGATCAGGTGGAAGAACGGCGGGTAGACCGGCGTGAACAGCACCGCGCCGTCTCCGGGGTTGGTACCGGTGTGGAGTGCCGCCGCGATCGCCTGCAGCGACGTTGAGAACACGCGTGTGCGTTCGACCTCCGGCTCCCAGCCGAAGCGCCCGGCAGACCACGTCGCCCACGCCTTGGGGATCTCATCGCCAAACGACGCCATGTTGTAGCCGAAGTCGCCCGCGCGGACCATCGTCTCCAGCGCCGAGACGATCGCGGGTGCCGGTGCGAAGTCCATGTCGGCGACCCACGCGGGGATCACGTCGTCGTCGAAGCGCTGCCACTTGATGCCGGTGAGCGCACGCAGGCGCTCGATCTCATGTTGAGTAGTCATGGCGCCATCATAGCCCGCGCGAGGCGCGTGAACGCGCACCGCTGCGATTGGGTATCCACCCACTATCATCCGGCGGCCTGGGGCGACCAGCTTGCCTGACGGCGCGGTTGATGACGGGGACACCACATCCAGAGGGGTGGTCGTATGGTCAAGAAGCTTGGTGCTGAGTTCTTCGGCACGTTCTGGCTCGTGTTCGGCGGATGCGGCAGCGCGGTTCTGGCCGCCGGCGTCAAGGACGTTGGGATCGGTTGGCTGGGCGTGTCGCTTGCCTTCGGACTCACCGTTCTCACCATGGCCTACGCGGTGGGCCACATCTCCGGTGGGCACTTCAACCCGGCGGTATCGATTGGCCTGTGGGCGGGCAAGCGCTTCGAGAGCAAGGACCTCGCGCCCTACATCATCACCCAGGTGATCGCAGCGGTGGTGGCCGCTGCGGTGCTGTTCGTGATCGCTAGCGGTGCGCCGGGCTTCTCGGCAGCTGAGAGCGGTTTTGCGGCCAACGGCTTCGGCGAGCATTCGCCCGGCGGCTACAGCATGCTCGCCGCCATCGTCGCGGAGTTCGTCCTCACGATGATGTTCCTGATCGTGATCATGGGAGCCACCGATAAGCGCGCACCCCAGGGCTTCGCGCCGCTGGCGATAGGTATGGTGCTCACCTTGATCCACCTGATCGGCATCCCGGTGACCAACACGTCGGTGAACCCGGCTCGCAGCATTGGACCCGCGCTCTTCGTGGGCGGCTGGGCCATCGAACAGCTGTGGCTGTTCATCGTGGTGCCTGTCGTGGGCGGGATCGCGGGCGCGCTGATCTACCGCTTTGTGTTGGGGTCAGATGACCAGTGAGCACAGAAATCTCGCCGCTCTAGTACAGTAGTCATCCGAACTCAGACCTCGCACGTGAGGAGCACCATGGATAGCAGCCCGCGCAGCACCACACCCAAAACACCTCTGGGCGTCCCCACCGGACGCGACGCAGTCCTCGACAAGTGGACCGACATCGCCACGCAGATGTCGCCGGTCGACCCCGCCCTCTACGTCGAGTACGACGTCAAGCGCGGCCTGCGCGACCGTACCGGCAAGGGCGTACTCACCGGGCTGACCCAGATTGGTGATGTGGTGGGTACCGCGATCGAGGGCGATCAGCTGGTGCCGGCGCCCGGGCAGCTGTTCTATCGCGGCATCGAGGTCACCGACCTCGTGAGCGGCTTTGTCTCCGGCGGCCAGCACGGCTTCGAGGAGACGGCCTACCTGCTGCTCTTTGGCGAGCTGCCCACCACCGGTCAGCTTGCCGAGTTCGAGGGATACCTCGCGGAGATGCGCCGCATGCCCCGCAGCTTCGTTCACGACGGCATCCTGCGCATGCCCAGCCGCGACATGATGAACGCCATGATGCGTGGCGTGCTGGGACTATACACGCTGGATCCGCAGGGCAGCAGTACCACCACGCGCAACGTGTTGCGCCAAAGCCTGCACCTCATCGCCAAGCTGCCGCTGCTTGCGGTCTATGCGTACCAAGCGTATCTCGACGAGTTCCACCACGAGGGCCTGGTGATCCACCGCCCCAAGCCCGAGTACTCGACCGCCGAGAACTTCTTGCACACCCTGCGCCCCGACAGCGCGTTCACCGATCTCGAGGCGCTCGTACTCGACATGATGCTGGTACTGCACGCCGAGCACGGTGGCGGCAACAACTCGACCTTCACCACTCATGTGGTCTCGTCCACCGGCACGGACACGTACTCGGCGATCGCTGCGTCGCTGGGCTCGCTCAAGGGACCGCGCCACGGAGGCGCGAACCTCAAGGTCGTCCAGATGATGGCCGATCTGCAGCAGCACGTGAGTGACTGGTCCAGCGACGAGCAGATCGCAGACTACATCCACAAGCTTCTTGGCAAGCAAGCGTTCGACCAGGCCGGGCTTGTCTATGGAATGGGGCACCCGGTCTACTCGGTGTCTGATCCGCGCACCACGATCCTGCGCACCTACGCTCAGCGACTGGCCGAGGAGAAGGGCTGCACCGAGGAGTTCGAGCTCCACGAGCGCGTCGAGCGCCTGGCGCCGTTGATCATCTCGGCGACCCACCGCGTCTACAAGGGCGTGAGCGCCAACGTCGACTTCTATTCGGGCTTCGTCTACCGCATGCTGGGCATCCCGGCCGAGCTGTACACCCCGCTGTTCGCCATCTCGCGAGTGGTGGGATGGAGCGCACACCGGCTCGAGGAACTCGCCAACGGCGGCAAGCTCATCCGGCCGGCGTACAAGAGTGTCGCAGGGCGCCAGGACTACCTGCCCATCGAGCAGCGCTAGGCCATGAGCGAAGCACCTTCACTGGACGCGTGGCTGGCCCAGGCCAAGTCCGAGATCGACATGACACACACCGGCATGTTGCTGATGCACAACGGCGTGGTACGCGGGACGTCGAGAGACGGAACGCCGGTCACCGGTATGGAACTCGCGTGCGACCGCGACAAGCTGGGCGCCGTGATCGACGAGGTTCGGGCGATGCCCGGCATCTCACACGTGCGTGCGTGGACCAACGAGGGCACCTTGGCCGTGGGCGACAGCATCATGTACGCACTGGTGGCCGGTGACATCCGCGAGAACGTCTTGGATGCGCTGACCACGCTCATCCGCCGCATCAAAGCCGAGGTCGTGCACGAGACTGAAATGCGCTGAGGGGCCAGCGGTAGGCTCAACGGCCCTCGGATTGGGTAACTCCTCTGCAGTCAATGCGAGCCAAGGAGTCCCAATGAACGACGCCACGCCGAACTCCAACACCCCAATCGCCTCTCGCGTAGTAGAGCTGCTACCCCAGCTCACCACCGAGCTGTCGGATCTGGTGGCGATTCCCTCCGTGTCCGAAGTGGGCTACCCGCAGCCAACCCACGCGGAGTTGTTGCGCGCCCGCGACTTCATCGCAGACCTGCTTGCGAAGGCGGGCTGCACCACCGTCGACAACCTCGAGCTGCCCGACACCGCTCCCATCATCTGTGCCGAGATACCCGCGCCGGAAGGTGCACCAACGGTGCTGCTCTACAGCCACTACGACGTGGTGCCCGCCGGCGACGAATCGCTGTGGGATACGCCGCCGTTCGAGCCCACCATCCGCGATGGCGCGCTCTTCGGTCGTGGTGCCGGCGACACCAAGTCCAACATCATGGCGATCGTGGGGGCTCTTCGCGCGTGGGACGGCAAACCGCCGGTGGGCATCAAGGTCGTGATCGAGGGCCAGGAAGAGGTGGGCGGTGGCGCGTTCACCCCCTACCCTATCGACCATCCCGAGTGGTTCAACGTCGACGCCATGGTCATCGCTGACATGGGTAGCGTGAGCCCCGGCATCCCCACGCTCACGGTCGCGCTGCGCGGTATGTGCAACGTCACCGTGGAGGCCAGGACGCTCGCCTCGGCCAAGCACAGCGGACAGTACGGTGGCGCGGCGCCCGATGCGCTCATCTCGCTCATCCGCGCGATCTCAACGATGTTCGACGAGGACGGCAACGTCGCTGTCGAAGGGCTGCTGCGCGAGGAGTGGACCGGTGGCGGCAGCTCTGAGGAGGAGTTCCGCAGCCTCGCCGAGGTCGTGGACGGACAGCCCCTGGTGGGCACCGGCACGCTGGGCTCCCGCGTGTGGTCCGGCCCGGCCATCACGGTGATCGGCATCGATGCGCCGCCGGTCGATGCGGCGCTCAACAGCGTCCAGCCGTACGCGCGCGCGATCATGAACGTGCGTGTCCACCCCAAGCAGGACGCGGCAGAAGCGCAGGCCGCGGTCATGCGGCACCTCGAAGCGGCCAAGCCTTTCGGCGTGTCGCTCACCGTGACGGCCGGCCCAACCGGCAACGGCTTCGCGGCCGATACGTCGAGCCCGGTCTTCTCGGCAGCATGCGATGCGTGGTCTGACGCATGGGGCGCCGAGACGATCACCGCTGGTGGCGGAGGCTCGATCCCGCTGGTGAGCGCGCTTGCACAGGCCGCCCCGAACGCGGTGGTGATGCTGGGCGGCGCGACCGACGGCTACGCGAACATCCACGGGCCCAACGAGCGGGTGATGCTCGATGAGTTCGAGAAGACCGTGGTCGCGATCGCGGACTTCATGGGGCGGTTGGGCACGGCTGACTCGACAGCGGGTGCACGGTTAGCGCGCGCGATGGCGCGGCGGCCGTCGAAGCGAAGAGCTCGGGCGGCGTGCTGGACTTCATCGAGCGGGTGGGCAACAAGGTGCCGCATCCGGCCGTGCTGTTCTTGCTGCTATGTCTCGCGATGATCGTGCTGTCGCAGGTCTTCTACATGCTGGGCGCGAGTGCGACCTACGAGGTCGTCAAGCCCGCGCCCGTTCTGGTGGAGCAGTACGACGTCGCAGGCTCGACGCTGCCGGGTGAATCGCTGCCCGCACAGCAGACACCTGCGGGCGACTACAAGGTGGTCACCGAGACGGTCGAAGCGCAAGGGCTGCTGACCGCCGACGGGGATCCGCTTCCTGTTCACGTCGTTCGTGCGCAACTTCATGGGCTTCACGGCGATG
>CAYXQU010000118.1:3270-5813 GCA_964467305.1 uncultured Eubacteriales bacterium | reverse complement strand
GCGTTACGGGCCGAGAGAACAGTCGCGAGCCCCACTTCTCGGCGATCAGGCGCTGCGAGGGGTAGATCGAGCGGTGCCCGGTCATGAGGTAGGCCACGACGCTCACCACCACCACGTGGGGAAACGCGTTGGCCCCCAGCAACTCGACCGCCATGATCGACAGCGCCAGCGGCGTGTTGGAGGCTGCTGCGAACATCGCCGCCATGCACACGCCGGCAGTCAGCGCGAGTGGCAGACCCAGCGGGCCGGCGAGCGCATTGCCCAGCGCGGCACCCATGAAGAACAGCGGCGTGACCTCACCGCCAAGAAACCCGGCAGCGAGCGTGATCGCCGTGAACAGCAGCTTCAGGGCGTACGCGTAGCTGGGAACCGGCTCGATGAACGAGCGCTCGATCATCGGGATGCCCAGCCCCAGGTAGTCCGACGTACCCAGCAACTGCCACAGTGCGACCACCGCGACACCGCCGAAGAACATGCGCAGCCACAGGGCCGGAACCACCACTTCGAGCTTCGCTCGCAGCCGGTGCGTGAACTCGACGAAGAGCACCGCCACCGCGGCGACGATGATTCCCACGAGGATCCACCGCAGCAGCACGGTCACGTCCATGGGCAGCGCGGGAACCGAAGGGAACACGGAGTGCTGCGCTCCCAGTGCCCGCGCGGTCATGTCACCCACCACCGAGGCGATCAGTGCCGGCACGAGCGACGAGTACTCGATACGCCCCAGCCGCACGACCTCGAGTCCGAAGACCGCACCTGCCACCGGGGTGCCGAAGACCGCGCCGAAGCCCCCGGCGACGCCTGCGGCGAGAAGCTGCGTGCGGGTGGAGCGGCGCACCCTCAGGCGATGCGAGATCTCATCGGCGAGCGCGGCCCCCATCTGGACCGCCGCGCCTTCTCGGCCTGCGCTACCGCCGAACAGGTGGGTGAGCACGGTGCCGCCCAGGATGGCCGGCGCGACGGACAGGGGGATCTTCTCGGCGTCGTCTGCGACGGTGTCGATCACGAGGTTGTTGCCGCCGCGCACCGGACCACCCCAGCGCTGCAGCACCAGCCCTAACGCGATGCCTGCAAGAGGCAGCCCCCATACGATGACCTCGTGCGATTCGCGAAACGAGGTCGCCAGCGCAAGCAGCCACAGAAAGAGCGCCGAAGCTGCGCCGGCGGCGACGCCCACAAGCGCGCCCAAGACCAGCCACTGGACGAGTCGGTGGGTTCTTCTCAGCATGCGCGCTCCTTGTTCGAGTCACGCCACCGAGAGGGGAATCGAGGGCGCGACCATAGTCGGCTTCAGGAGTCATTGGCCGCACACGCGCGACGGTTTCCGGCGGACTCCACCACCCATCGATTGGGGCGATGGTAGCGCACGGCGGCCCGGCGCGTCCACGCGCAGGACGGTTGCGGCTTTCGCGGCGGTCGCACGCGGGCATACACTCACACAGGTGCGACTGCGGCGCGGATCGCAGTCCGGTGCACGTGAGAGCGGGAGCGATGCTCGCAGCGGTTCGGCGACACGGCTACATCTTCTCGGCAGCCACGGTTGGCTTGGCGACTGTCGCGCTGCTGCCCTTGCGCCCGTTTCTGGGCGGGGAGCAGTGGGGCTGGCCTTACCTGCTGGTGGTGGGACTGGTCGCGGGTACGGTGGGTGTGGGGCCGGCGCTCATGTCCGCGCTGCTGGGGTTCCTCATTGGCAACTACGTGTTCATCCAGCCGTACTACACGCTGCACGTGGCCAGTACGGGCGACTTCATCCACCTCGTGGCGTTCCTCGTTGTCGCGGTGGCGGCCGGGCTGCAGACCGGACGGCTTCGGGGTAGTACCGACGCAGCCCACAAGCAGCAGCTGCGCACGGCGGCGCTCTACCGCATGAGCGCTGGCATGACCGGTGGGATCGATCCCGCCGCGATGGCTCGGCTGGTGGACACCGAGGTCGTCCGGGTGCTGGGCGCGAGCGGTGCGCGCGTGTGGATGCGCACCGACAGCGGCGGGGGGTTGAGGTGTGCTCCCGAGTGCGCCGAGACCGCGGGTGGCCCGGCAGATGCGCGCGAGGTCGCGGAGAGCCTGTTCGCCCAGCCCACCGCAGGCACCGCGCCACACCACTCGGGTGACGACACGTACCTCCGGCTTGAGGGGACGGCGGGTGTCGAGGGAGTGTTGCAGCTGCAGGGCATCGCCGAGCTCACTGCCGAGGAGCTCCCGTTCGCAACCTCGGTCGCCCACGTGGTCGCCACGTTCCTCGAGAACCGCCGCATGCAGCAGGTGACGATGCGCGCCTCAGCCGCCGAGGAGGCCGAGCACCTGCGCACCGCGCTGGTCTCCTCGGTGTCCCACGAACTCAAGACGCCGGTCTCCTCGCTTACGGCGACCGTGACCGACCTGTTGGGCAGGCCCGACCCGCCCGCGCCCGAGCAGCTCACCGAGAGCCTGCGGGCGATGGCCGATGACCTCAACCGTCTGGACCGCGCGATTGGAAGCCTGCTCGATCTGTCACGGCTCGAAGGGCAGGCGTGGGCGCCCAAGCCCGACCACTTCGAGGCCGGTGA
>CAYXQU010000118.1:0-3260 GCA_964467305.1 uncultured Eubacteriales bacterium | reverse complement strand
TCATTGGCGCGGTGGTCAGCGACAGGCCCAAGCCGTACCGGGATCGGATCCACTACGAGGTGCCCGACGGGGTGCCGACGTTGCGTGCGGACTTCGTACAGGTCTCGCGTGCGCTGGGGCATATCGTCGACAACGCGCTCGAGTACAGTGACGGCCCGGTGACCATTGGGGCGCGCTCCGGCCCGGAGGGATACGTCTCGCTGTGGGTGGCCGACACAGGACCGGGCATTCCGGAAGCCGAGAGGACCCGGGTGTTCGAGAAGTTCTTCCGCGGTGCATCGGGAGTGCGGCGAGCCTCGAGTACGGGACTTGGTCTTGCCCTGGCACGGGAGCTGATCAACGCCAACGGCGGCGATATCGTGGTGGAGGGCAATGAGCCCCACGGTGCGCGTGTGGTGATCGATCTGACCGCCGACGACGAACGGAACACGGAATGACCGCACGCACGCAGCACATCCTGGTCATCGACGACGAGCCGCACATCCGCCGCGCGCTGCGCGAGATTCTCACCAGCCGCGGATACGATGTCGCCGAAGCGGCGACCGGCCAGTTGGCCATCGACATGCTCATGGAAGGCACGCCGGACCTCATCGTTCTCGACCTCTCGCTGCCCGACATCGACGGGGTGGAGCTGTGCCGCAAGCTGAGGACATGGCTTGAGGTCCCCATCGTGGTTCTGTCGGTACGCGCAGACGAATCCGACAAGATATCAGCGCTCGAGACCGGTGCCGACGACTACCTCACCAAGCCCTTCTCGGCAGGTGAGCTTGTCGCGCGCATCAAGGCACTGCTGCGCAGGTCGGGGGGAGCGACGGTGCAGCCGGTACCTATCGAGGTGGACGGGCTCGTGATCGATCTGGTGCGCCACGAGGTGATCAAGGACGGCGAGCGCGTCACGCTCACGCCAACCGAGTTCGACATTCTGGCGATGATCGCGCAAAACGCCGACAGGCTGGTGACCTGGAACCAGCTGGCGAGCACGGTCTGGGGTCCCGATGCCATCGTCGACACCCGCACCGTGCGCGTGCACGTGAGTAACCTGCGCAGGAAGATCGAGCCCCACCCCACGGTCCCCCGATACGTGCTGACCGAGCCCGGCGTGGGGCTGCGCTTCAACACGCGCTAGGGACTCTTCCCTCAAGCCCGGGCCCACCATGGCCGCGGCCTCGCATCTTTGCGACTCCTTTGCGCTCAACGACGCCGTCTTAACGTCGCCTGAACACCAGCGCTCCTAGACTTGCTGGTGTGATGGAGGTGTATGCGCATGCAGGTGTTGGTGGTAGGCGGTGGCGCGATCGCCCGGTCTGTGGGAAAGCGGCTCACCGATGCGAACCATGAGGTGGCCTTCGTGATCGAGCGGCTCGATGACGCCGAGGAGTTCGCGCTCGACTTCCCGAGCTCGCTGGTGATCAAGGGCAGCGGGACCGATGAACGCAGTCTGAAGAGCGCAGGCGCCTCTCAGGCGGATCTGCTGCTGGCAGTGCATGGCGACGACAGCCACAACATGGCGTCGTGCCTGCTTGCCAAGGAGCGGTTCGGTGTCGCCGAGACGGTGGCTCTGGCCGCGTCGTGCGACGACAAGCCAGCGTTCCGCGCGCTTGGCATCTCCAGTGTCTGTGTCCCCGATGTGGTCACCGACACGTTGCTCGCTCACGTCATGGTGGCCGACTCCACGTGCTGAGGAGTCTTCGCAGATACGCTCGCGCGGCCCAGCGCGAGCTTGGCGGCGTGCATGACGACTGGCGCGAGTTCGCCACCGGCATAGGTGCCGAGGCGCTCTTCGCGGTGGCGCTCGCCTTCCTCGCGCTGGTCGTCATCGAGATCATGGTGTTGACCGCAGCGTGATCGTTCGCCCCTCAATCGCAGATCAGCGTCTGGTCGCGTTCTTCACGGCGCGCGTGGTCACCGGTGTGGGCATGATGATGGTGCTCCCGCTCGTGACGGCGCTTCTCTTTGGTGAGTGGGCGGCCGCGGCGGACTTCGGCATAGGGCTGCTCCTGGCGCTCACTGTGGGACTCACCGCGCAGGCTGCTTTCCGCACAAGCGCCCCTCTGCGCCGCCGGCACGGATTCGTGGTGGTAGCGGTCTCGTGGCTCGTGGGCACGCTGTTCGCGGCGGTGCCGCTGATGCTATCGGGGCACTACGGCACGGTCATCGACTGCGTCTTCGACATCATGAGCGGATTCACGACCACCGGGCTGTATCTGCTGCAGGACCTCGACCACGTGTCCAACGCACTCAACATGTGGCGCTTCGTGCTCACGTTCGCGGGAGGCCAGGGCATCGTCGTGCTTGCGCTGACGTTCCTGTTCCGAGGAGTCCCCGGTACCTTCCAGCTCTACGCCGGTGAAGGAAAGGACGAGAAGCTCGTTCCCCACGTGGTTGGCACCGCACGGATCATCTGGCTCATTGGCATCGTGTGGCTGATCGTGGGCACCATCGCGATGTCGGGCACCCTGCTCGTTTTGGGCGAGGGACCTGTGCGGGCGTTCCTGCACGGCCTGTGGGTGTTCATGGGCGCGTTCAGCACCGGTGGCTTCGCACCGCAGTCCTACAACACGTTCTGGTTCCACTCGCTCACCTTCGAGGCGATCACGCTCGTGGTGCTGTTCGCCGGATCCCTGAACTTCGCTTTGCACTGGGCGGTGTGGACCGGAAAGCCCCAAGAGATGTTCCGGAACATCGAGACCAGGAGCCTCGCGGTGACGCTCACCGCGCTCGTGGGAGTAGCGGCGTACGGCCTCGCACCCATGGGCCTGTACTCGAATGCCGCGGTGATGGCGCGCAAGGTGTTCTACATGCTCGCGTCGGGTCACACCACCACCGGCTTCGGCACGATCTACAGTCGTACCCTCGTGGTCCAGTGGGGACCGGTCGCGATGCTGGCGATCATCGGCGCGATGATGTTGGGAGGCTCCGCCTGTTCGACCGCAGGTGGCATCAAAGGCTTCCGAGTAGGCATCATGACCAAGTCGTTCCTCAGGAGCATCAACGAGATGGTCGCCCCTGATGCCGCGGTGATCAAGGCTCGCTACCACCACATCAAAGACGAGTTCCTGACCGACTCGATGGCGCGTAGCGCCCTGACGATAACGGTGCTCTACATCACGACGTATGCCGTGGTGACCCTCGTGGGTGTCTTGTACGGGTACCCACTGGTCGAGGCGATGTTCGAGGGCGTCTCGGCGGCGTCGAACACCGGGCTGTCGTGTGGCGTGGTCGCACCTGCCATGCCTGAAGGCCTCAAGGTGGTGCTCACC
>CAYXQU010000117.1:0-5833 GCA_964467305.1 uncultured Eubacteriales bacterium | reverse complement strand
CGTGAGAACAGCAGCGAGCCCACCGTCTGAGGGCTCACTCCCGACTCAGGCCGAATGACCACGGACGCCCCTCCGCTCTTGCGGTGGGGCGTTTTTGTTCTTCTCGGCGATGAAGGCGGTGTGTGATGAGATCGATCATGAAACGCGTGGCGTTGATCGGCGGAGTGGTGGTGGGGGCGCTGCTGTTCTCGGTGCTCGGGTACTACGCGGCCTCTGTGGGGTCGATGGACTCCATGTCCACGATGACCGCGAGCTACCAGAAAGAACAGGCCGCCTTGACCGGGGCTCCGGTGCCGGGTGTGGACATGCCCGGTTCCGCGGGAGGCGCGGTCGAGGATGCGGCCATGCCGGTTGAACAGGAGATGTCCGCCGAGTCGAGATCCACCGATGCTGTCATCTCCCCCGAAGCGATGATCATCACCGTCGCGTCGCTTGAGCTGCGCGTCGATGATGCTGACGAGACCGTCGAAGAGGTGCGCCGCGCTGCCCGTGCAGCGGGGGCAGAGATCTCCAACCTCACCGTGAGCGCAGGAGCCGTCTACTACGACCAGGAATACGGCGCGATGCGCGAAGCCGCGCCCGGAAGCGCGGTCATCACGCTGCGCGTGTCGCCGGATGCGCTGGGTGCACTCGAGAAGACGGTGTCAGGGTTTGGCGAAGTCATCTCGCAAAGTGCGAACAGCGACGATGTCACCGAGCAAGCCATCGATATCGAAGCCCGTCTCAAGAACCTGCGTGCCGAGGAAGCGACGCTGCGGTCGTTTCTCGATCGCACCGCCAAGATCAGCGAGTTGCTCGAAGTGGAGCGCGAACTCGCTCGCGTGCGGGGTGAGATCGAGTCCATGGATGCCCAGCTGACGTACCTGAAGCGGCAGTCGGCGCGCGCGACCCTGACGATAACGCTCATCGAGCCCGATCCCATCACGCCGAGCGGCGGCGTGACCTGGGACTTGAGGCAGGCGTTCGCGCGAGGCATCGCTATCACCGCCGGGATGCTCACCGCACTCGTGACGCTTGCCGTCCCGATCGCGACGCTGGGTGTCGTGGTAGCCCTGATCGTCTGGCCGGTGCGGTGGCTGATCGTCCGGCGCAGGCGCCGGCACGCCGTAGCGGCCGTCGAGTCCCCCACCACCGAGGAGTGACGTGATACCGCGCCCGAGATTCCGTCTTCCGATCTGGGTGGCGCTGGCGCTTGCTGGCATCGCCTACCTGACCCGCGCCTGGCTGTGGAAAGCTGGTGACCTGGCCCCTGAGCTGCCATCTGACGCGGTGGTCGCGGTCGCCTTCGCGATCGGCGTGACGGTCGTGGCGTGGGCACGTCACAACGCGAGCAGTGACACGCAAGACGAGGGCGGGGCCGATGAGCCCCGCCCTCGCGACTAGCCTTTCTCCTGGTACGGCTTGCCCACAGCGGCGGGCGCGACAGCCCGGCCCACGACACCGGCGAGCACGAGCACCGTGAGCAGGTACGGCAGCATCAAGAAGAACTGCGGTGGGATCCTGATGATCTCGGAGAAGAGCTGCAGCTTGAGCTGCAGCGCATCGGCGAACCCGAACAGCAGTGATGCCAAGTACGCCCCGCCCGGAATCCAGCGCCCGAAGATCATCGCGGCCAGCGCGATGAATCCTCGGCCGTTCGTCATGGCCTCGGTGAACGCTCCAACCTGCTCGAGAGTCAGGTTCGCGCCCGCCAGGCCGGCCATTGCGCCCGACACGAGCACGGCGAACCAGCGCCCCTTCAGCACGTGGACACCAACGGTGTCAGCCGCCCGAGGGTGCTCACCCAAAGCCCTGAGCCTGAGTCCCCAGCGCGTGCGGTACAACGCCCAGGTGAGGAACACCGCAGCGAACATCCCAAAGTAGACGATGGGGGTGTAGCTGAACATGATGGTGTCGAGCCATAGCCAGATCGTCGCAAGCGGGCCCTCGCCGCCGGTGGGGAAGTTGAATACCGGCTTGAGGCGCACGACCGAGTCGGTCGTTCCGGGGTGACCGAAGATGGTCTCCATCAGGAAACCCGTGATCCCTACCGCAAGGATGTTGATCGCCGTCGCCGAGATCACTTGGTCCGCGCGAAGGTTGATCGACGCCCATGCGTGCAACGCCGACGTCACCGTCGCTGCCAGCACGGCGGCCAACACCCCCACCCAGGTCGCCAGCTCGACGGGGATACCCCAACCGGGGGCCAGAAGCGTGACGGTGACACCGAAGAACGCCGCGACGAGCATCATGCCCTCCATCGCGATGTTGACCACACCGGAACGCTCACAGATCGATGCCCCCACCGCCGCCAAGGCGATGGGTGTCGCCAACCGCACGGCTGATGCGAACAGCTCGGGGGTGAAGATCTCAGACAGCATCGGTCGCCCCCTTCCTGGACCGCACGCGGGCGACCGCCCATGTCACGATCGCCTCCGCTCCGATGAGGAAGATGATCGTGCCTTGAATGATCGACACGACCTCTTTGGACACGTCAGCTTCGAGCTGCATGGTTCCCGCCCCCGCCGACAATGCACCGAACAGCAGCGCTGCCGCGATGACACCGATGGGGTTGTTCTTGGCGAGCAGCGCTACCGCGATCCCCGTGAATCCAAAGCCTGCCGAGAACTGATCGAAGAGGCGCCAGTGCACCCCCATCACCTCGACCGCCCCGGCGAGTCCGGCAAGAGCGCCCGAGGTACACAGCGACTTGATGGTGGTGCCGGCGATGGAGATACCGCCGTTCTCGGCGGCCCACGGGCTCAGACCCACGGCTCGCGCCTCATAACCCATGACGGTGTACTTCAGGATCCACCACATCAAGATCGCGACCAGGATCCCCAGTACGATTCCCAGATGAGCGCGGTTGGGCTCGAGGAACGTCAGGATGTCAGATATCCGCGGGAGACGGCTTTCGACCGGAAGCTCAGGCGTCTGGGGAATCTGGCCCGCATCCTTGAACGGGCCCGTGATCACCCACGACACGACGTAGCGCCCTATGTAGGAGAACATCATGGTGGTGATGACCTCGTGCGCGCCGATCTTCGCCTTCATGAGCGCCGGCAGGAAGGCCCATGCGGCGCCCCCCAGTGCGGCGGCCAGCAGCACCAGCGGCGCAGAGACAACCCAAGGCAATCCGGCGAGCTGCACTCCCACGAACGCCGCGGCGAGACCCCCGAGGAACAGCTGGCCCTCGGCCCCGATGTTGAACAGCCCGGACCGGAAGCCGTAGGCGATCGCAAGGCCGGTGAAGATCAGCGGCGTTGCGCGCAGCAGCGTCTCACCGATCTGACGCGAACCGCCGAAGGCGCCCGAGAACATGGCACCGAACGCAGCCAGCGGGTCTTTGCCGGCGAGCAGGATGACAATGGAACCCACGACGATGGCGATAGCCACCGAGAGGAACGGGGTGGCGACGCGGATGAGCTTGCGGATGCGCTCCTGCTCCAGAGCGTTTCGCCGCTCGCTTTCTTCGCGCCGCCTGATGAGTTCGCGAGCTTCTTCTTCGCGAAGAGGAGTCTCAGGCATCAGGCGCTCCGGTAAGCTCCGAGGTCTTCTGGGACTCTGGTGATCGGGCGTCTGTTCCGCCCGTCATGTAGTAGCCGAGCTGTTCTTCGGTCACCGTACCCCCTTCGAACTCGGCGGCGATCCGTCCCTCGTAGATCACGAGGATGCGGTCTGACAGCGACAAGACCTCCTCGAGTTCCATGCTGACGACCAGAACCGCCTTGCCCGCGTCGCGCTCGGCGATGATCCGGCGGTGCACGAACTCGATCGCACCGACGTCGAGACCGCGAGTGGGCTGGGCGGCGACCAGCAGCTCGGGGTCACGCCCGAGCTCTCTGGCCAGTACCAGCTTCTGCTGGTTGCCACCCGAGAGGTTCGCAGCCGCCACGCGCGGGCTGGGCGTGCGGACGTCGTAGTCGGCGATGCGCTTCTCGGCGATCTTGGCAAGCGCCGCGCGATCGAAGATGCCGCGGCGCGTGTAGGGCGGCCGTCGATGGTCGCCCAGGGCGAGGTTCTCGACCAAGTCGAAGTCGAGCACGAGCCCGCGACGATGACGGTCCTCAGGCACGTGTGAGACTCCGGCCGCTATGGTCGCTGCGGTGCTCCGGGTGGTGATGTCATCCCCCTTGAGCAGCACGTGCCCTGAAGTCGGACGACGCAGGCCCATGATCGCTTCCACAAGCTCGCGCTGCCCATTGCCATCGACCCCTGCGATTCCTACGATCTCGCCGCCGCGCACGGCAAGCGACACTCCCTTGACCGCCTCAAGCTTGCGATCATCACGCACGTGAAGGTCCTCGATCTCCAGCACGACCTCGCCGGGACTGGCCGGCTCCTTGTCGACACGCAACACAACCTCGCGTCCCACCATCATCTTGGCCAATGACTCCTGGTTGCACGCCGATGGCGTCGTCTCCCCCACCACTCTCCCGGCCCGCATGACAACGATCCGATCCGAGAACGCCATGACTTCTTCGAGCTTGTGGGTGATGATCACGACCGCGAGACCCTGAGCGACCAGTTCGCGCACGATCTCGAAGAGCTCGCGCACCTCTTGCGGCGTCAGGACGGCGGTGGGCTCGTCGAGGATGAGGATCTTGGCATCTCGGTAGAGGGCGTTGAGGATCTCGACCCTCTGCTGCATCCCAACCGAGAGATCCATCACGCGGGCATCGGGATCGACCCTGAGCCGGTAGCGCTCGGAGAGCTCGGTGACCCGGCGGCGGGCGGTATCGCGATCGATCACGCCGAAACCGGCGCTGGGCTCAAGCCCCAAGACGATGTTCTCGGTGACGGTCAGCGGCTCCACGAGCATGAAGTGCTGGTGCACCATGCCGATGCGCAGTGCGATGGCGTCGGCAGGCCCTGCGATCTCGACACGCCGTCCATCGACGAAGACCTCACCCTCGTCGGCGCTGAGCAGGCCATAGGCCACGTTCATGAGCGTCGACTTCCCCGCGCCATTCTCGCCCAGCAATGCGACGACCTCACCGGTCGCCACGGCCACCGAGACGTCGTCGTTGGCAAGAACGCCGGGGAAACGTTTGGTCACATGTTTGAGTTCGAGGGCAGGAGTCCCACCCGACGGCGGTGACGGGGCCGGGCAGGCCGGGCCGGATGCATCGACCACAGACGCACTCCTGTCATCGGGGTCCGGCACCGCCCGGGAGACAGCCTCCCGGGCGGCTTGCCGGACCGAGATCGAACGGGACTACTCGGACGGAACGGTCACCGTTCCTGCCACGACATCGGCGCTCGCCTTCTCGACGGCGTCCTTGACATCTTGGGGCATCTTCGCGTCCCAATCGTGGAACGGAGCCAGACCAACGCCCTCTTCGGCAAGACCGAAGACCTGGTTCTGACCACCGGCGACGGTGCCGTTGACGGCCGCCTCGACGGTCTGGAACACGGCGTTGTCAACGCGCTTGACCGCAGAGGTGACGATCGTGTCACCAGGGTTGGTCAGCGTGTTGTACTGGTCGGCGTCCACTCCTATGAACAGAGCGTTGTTGTCCTTGCATGCATCGAACGCGCCATTGCCCGTCTGACCGGCTGCGGCGAAGACGATGTCAGCGCCACCCTCGATCATGGCCTTGGCGGCCTCGGCGCCCTTCTGCGGCTCGGTGAACGAACCGGTGTAGACGCTCTTGACCTCGATGTCTGGGTCGACCGACTTGACGCCGGCCTCGAAGCCGATCTTGAAGCGCTGCACGGGCGGAATCTCCATGCCGCCCACGAAGCCCACGACCTTCTGGTCGTTGAGGCGCTCGTCGACGTCTGGCTTCATCGTCAGCATGCCCGCCACCACACCAGCACAATTATGGTTGGTCTTGACCCCGAAATTCAG
>CAYXQU010000116.1:0-5886 GCA_964467305.1 uncultured Eubacteriales bacterium | reverse complement strand
GGATCCATCTCGTGGGCAACATGTGGTTCCTCGCCGTCTTCGGACCATCGGTGGAATCACGACTGGGCTGGTCCCGCGCGGCGCTGCTCATGGTTGTCGCGGGAAGCACCGGCGCTGTCGTGTTCGCCGCCATGCACCCACACTCGGGAGTCCCACTTGTGGGGGCAAGCGGGGCGATCGCTGGCCTGCTCGGTGCTCAGCTGGTCATCGCGCCACGAGCACGGGTCACAAGCATGGTCCCGGCGTTGATCTCGATCGAGGTCGCCACGCTGCCCGTGGTCTTCGTGGTCGGTCTGTGGTTCGCGACGCAGGTGGTCTCGCAGGTGGCTTCTGTAGCATCGGCCACCGGGAACGTCGAGGTCGCCTGGATCGCTCACATCGCGGGGTTCGCGACCGGCACGCTTCTCGCGGCCGCCTGGAAGCTGACCGGTGGCGTGGCTTCGGGTGGACGGCGCTCGCGCTAGCTGCGCGCCTTGGAGTCTATCTCGGCCACCGCGTCCTCGACGCAGTCGATGCCGGCCAACTGACGACGGAAGTACTCGCAGTAGGCCTCCACGCGGTCAGGATCCGCGTCGGCGTCGGCGGTGCCGGTGATGGTCTCGTCGCCCTGGAGCACCACAAGCCCGCCGAGCTGTGTCGGGTCGCCCTCCTCGGCGAGTGCCTGTATCGCGGCCAAGAGGAAAGAAGGGACGATGGCGGCCACGGTGATCTCCGAGCCACAGTGGGGACACGAGAAGGTGATGTCGGCGCGATCGCTCTCGCGCAGAACAACCGTGTCGATGTCCTCAAGACCCACATCGACCGGGCCGTCCACAGGGCATGTGATCGTGAATTCCATCTCGTACCACCTCAGCCCTCGCGCTACACGTCCATTGTACTGCACGCTACCAACATCGCAGTGTGTTCGTCATCACGCAAGAACCACGCCACGTGCTACACTCGCCGCCGTGCACACCCCGCTGGACACACCCGATGACGCCGTCGTCGCTCTCGACACCCACCCACTGCACGGCAGCCGCGCGCGCCGGTTCAGGCGGGGACTGGGTTTGGGAGTGCCCATCTTCTTGGGCTACGTGCCCGTTGGGGCAGCGTTCGGCGTGCTCGCCCGCACGTTGGGCTTCTCGGTACTCGAGGCGTGTCTGTGTTCCGCGACGGCGCTTGCCGGCGCAGGCCAGTTCATTGCGCTGTCGATGCTGGCCAGTGGTGCGGGAGCGATGACCACGGTCATCGCGACCTCGGTGGTGAACCTGCGCTACCTGCTGTTCGGCACCACGATGTCACCGCACCTCCGCGACGCCACACTTGCAAGCCAGGGTTGGCTCGCGTTCACCCTCACCGATGAGACCTTCGCCATCAACATCGCCGACCGCAAGAGCGGAGGGTCGACCCCGGCATCCATGGCAGGAGTCGGCGCGATCGCCTGGGTGGGATGGGTCAGCGGCACTGCGCTCGGCGCGGCAGGAGCTGGGCTGATCGGTGACCCAAGCCGTTGGGGAGTCGACTTCGCCATGCCGGCGATGTTCGCCGCACTGTTCGTTGCGCTCGCCGAGGACCGCTCACACGTCGTCGTGGGGCTCATCGCAGCAGCCATCGTGCTCGTGCTGCCTTTGGCCTCGATTCTGGGTGTCACGATCTCGGCGAACTGGTACACGGTGATCGCTTCTGTGGCGGCGGCGACGGTGGCCACGGTGGTGTTCCGTGAGCGGTAGCATCGATCAGTCAACGATCCTTGCAGTCATCGTAGGCATGGCGGTCGCCAACTTCGCCATCCGCTTCGCTCCCATCGCCGTGCTGTCCAGGTTCAACCTGCCCGCGCCCTTCCTGCGGTGGCTGTCGTTCATTCCGGTGTCGGTGATGGGCGCGTTGGTCGCGAGCGAGGTCATGCGCCCCGGAGGTGTCTGGGTGCCGCCGCTGCACAACCCCGGCCTGTTCGCTGCCGTGCTCACCGCGCTCGTCTACCATCGGTGGCGGAGTTTCCTTGGCGCGACGGTCTGCGGCATGATCGCGTTCGTCATCCTGCGGGGCCTGATGGGCTGAAACGGCCCGACTGTGGCATCAGTGGGGTAGACTGGGTGCCCGAATCCCCGAACCGAAGGTCCGCCCGCTCGTCTTCAAGGAGCACGCATGGCTCGAGTACGTCCGTTCAAGGCGTGGCGCTACGCTTCACCTTCGATCGACATCAGCACGCTGACGGCGCCTCCCTATGATGTCATCTCTCCTTCGCAACGCGAGGCGTTCGCTGGTGCGAACCCGCACAACGTGGTGGGGCTGGAACTGCCGCTTGGCTCCGAAGATGTCTCCTCTACCGACAACCGCTACGCGACGGGCGCTCGAACCTGGAACGAGTGGCGGGAGACGGGAGTGCTGGCGCAGGACCCGGAGCCGAGCGTCTACGCCATCGAGCAGCGGTTTGTGGTGGACGGCTCACAGGTCTCGCGCAAGGCGTTCGTCGTCGCAGTGGGCTTGGAGCCCTTCGACGCCGGGGTGATCCTGCCTCACGAGCGCACCCTTCCCAAAGCCCTCGGCGACCGCTTCGAGCTGATCAAGGCGACGGGTGCGAACTTCAGCCAGGTGTTCGGCCTGTTCGAAGATGCCGCATGTGACACCGACGCGATCTTTCACGCGGTCATGCAGGGCGATCCGGTCGCCCGCTCGGTCGATGCCGACGGTGTCGAGAGCGTTCTGTGGCGGTGCTCCGACGAGGCGATCGCCCAGGAGCTCTCCCGGTCCATGTCGGACAAGCGCGTCTACATCGCCGACGGCCACCATCGCTACACCACCGCACTCGCCTACCGAGATATGCGGCGCGAGCAAGACGATGCGGCAGGCAGCGCTCCAGTCGATCCCGCGTACGACTGGCTGATGATGGCGCTCGTGAACATGGACGATCCGCAGCTTGCGGTGCTGCCGTACAACCGTATCGCCAACGGGCCCGCAGAGTTCGACCCTGCCGCGTTCAAGCGCGGTCTCGAGCTCCACTTCGATCTCGCCGAGGTCGGCGCCGGACATCCCGCCCACGCGCTGGACGGGTTCGAGCGCCCGGCGCTCATGGTGCGCACGCGCGATGACGAGCGTCCATTCATCGCCTCGTTGCGCAAGGATGTCGACCTCAGTACCGCCATTACCGCAGACCAGTCGGATGCGTGGAAGTCGCTCGATGTCGCGGTGCTCCAGGAGCTTGTGCTGCGACCACTGCTGGACATCCATCCCGACGACGCCGAGACCCTCGACAGGATCTGGTTCGCGAAGGATCCTCACGAGGCGCTCGCTGCGGTGGGAGAGCATGACGTGGCTTTCGTGCTGCGACCCACCAGACTCGAGCAGCTTCGTGCGGTGTCGAACGCGGGCGAGATCATGCCCCAGAAGAGCACGTACTTCTACCCCAAGCTGCCGTCGGGAATGGTGTTTCGCTCCGCCGAGTAGGACTGCGCACCGGTTCGCCGTACTCTGGTCCGCCGCACTCCGTGGGGTCCTACCTGCGAACGCCGGGCTTGGATCCAACGCCCACAGGAATCAGCCATGTCTTGCGCGGACACGCGGCCGACAAACGGCACTCATCGCAGCGCGGCTGCCGTGGTCGGCACCAGTCGCGACCGATCAACCACGCCGCGAGATCGAGCGTGCCCGGTGACTCGGGGATGATGCGCGCCGCCGCAGTCTCGATGCGGGCCGGGTCGTCGTGATCCACCAACCCGGTACGAAGGAACACGCGCCGTACCTGGATATCGTAGGCGACCTGGCCCGCCTCGGCCCCCGTGAGCTCGACTCCGAAGTGCCTGACCAGAATCTGCACGGTCATGAGGGCCTTCTTGCGGCCGATCCCGTC
This sequence comes from uncultured Eubacteriales bacterium, assembly GCA_964467305.1. GTDB lineage: Bacteria > Actinomycetota > Coriobacteriia > Anaerosomatales > PHET01 > CAVPCY01. The sequence goes on along the minus strand of CAYXQU010000116.1, from coordinate 2,060 downwards.
GAAGGCGACCAGCCGGTCGACCACATCGGCGACGCATTGGCCCTGCGCCCAGATCCGCGAGGCATCGCCGTTATAGTCGGTAAGCAGTCTCTCGGATGCCGAGACGATCCACGCCGGGAGCGTGCGCTTGAACCGGTGCAGCATGGGAGGAGAACACACCGCGGCCTCGACTTCGCGCGGATGCGTGGCCAGATAGCCCACGTCGAGCGTGCCCAGTCGCGATCTCAGCTGAAACGGACCCGCCCACGCTCGCTCGGCGGGGATCCCTTGCGTGAACAAGACCCCCAGCAGAAACGCATTGGGATCAGCGAGCAACTCGTCGGCCTCCGGGTTCCCGGTGAAAGAACCGCCAACCTGTGCCGCACCGACGGCTTGCAGCTCGCGCCCGTATGCAAGCAGCTCCGCCCCAACCGTCACGGCTTCAGGATCGCCCAACTCAGCGGCGCGGCCCGTGCAGCAGGAAGAACTCACAGTAGAGGCAGTTGTCCTTGATGGCCGCTTCGCGATCGACGTCAGCCGAGAAGATCAGCGCCGGGTCTGAGGTGAGCTTGTGCGACGGCCTGTCGCATGCCGCGAACGCGCACTTGGTGGGGCAGCGGTCGCCGATCGTCGTCGCATGCGGACACTCTGATTGCATCTCATCATCGCAACCGCGCTGCTCCCAGCATTTCGCCATTCTCTTTGCGCCTCTCTATGGGGATCGAGCCCAGAAGACCTAGAAATGTGATTCTACTACCTCAGTGAGGTCCTGTCGTTTCCGACACGAATCGCACCTCTGGCCCGGACATTGGGGTAGACTGTCGAAAGCCATGAACCAAACCACCGTCATCCCACAGCACGCGCATACCGTCGTGGTAGGTGCAGGTCCCGCAGGTGTCATGGCCGCGTATCATGCGGCCGAGCGCGGCACCGTCCTGCTCCTCGACTCCTCGCAACTCCCGCGCGACAAGAGTTGTGGCGGAATGCTCAACGAGCACACCCAGGAGTTCATCTCGGAGTTCGGAACCATCCCCGAGGACCTGTGGCTCGATCCGCGCTGGGTCCACTTCCGCTACCACGACTGGGACCGCGGAATCCTGAAGCCCACCGAGCTTCGTTTCGCCAACGTCGACCGCCGCGGGTTCGATGATTGGCTGATCTCGCTGCTGCCCGATGCCGTCACGGTCGTGGGTGGAGTCACCGTCCGGGACTTCGAGCAGACGGAACACGGCGTGGTCGTACGATGCTCGAACGGGAGTGAGGAGCCGGTCGAGATCGCCTGCGACAACCTCATCGGATGTGATGGTCCGCGTTCCTCGGTGAGGCGTGCTTTGGGGGTGGGCAGCGTATCCACGTACGTGACGCTGCAGGACTTCTGCGTGCTCGACGGTCCGTTGGAGCCGTTCTTCGACTGCATCTACATGCGCGACATCGGAGACTCATTCGGGTACGCGTACGTGGTGCCCAAGGGCGACGTGGCGATCGTGGGATCGGTGTTCTACCCCAAGACGAAGCGGCCGCATCTCAAGCACGACCAGGTTCTGGCGACGTTGCGCAAGACGCTTCCGCTTGGCGACTCAGTGAAGCGAGAAGCGTGGGTCGCCCTATCTGTGAGACAGTCGACCGATGTGGTGCCCGGGCATGGCAGGGTGCTGCTGTGCGGTGAGGCCGGCGGATTCATGTCCCCGACCAGCGGAGAAGGGATCTCGTACGCCCTGAACACCGGCCGGTTGGCAGGGCTCGCTGTCGCCTCCGGCGGTCCGCTTGGCGCGCTGGACACCTACGCGGATTCCACGGCGCACATCGCCGGCAACATCCGCCGCAAGCTCAAGTGGCTGCCGTTCATGGAGTCGCGTGCCGGCAAGTACCTGGCAGGCTTCGTCCCCACGAGCTTGGTGTCATCGGTGACCAAAGGCCTGTAGCGCCGTCGAGCTGGGCTCAGCGGTCGTCACGCTCCCAGTTGAGATGCATCTTGCTCGGCGTCGCCGACTCCTGCCCCAGATACTTGCTTCCAAGCTCGGGATGGCCGTACGGCCTGTCCACCCCGGTGGTCATCTGCGCGAACGACACCTGGCCGATCT